>NZ_JBFUJD010000066.1:0-31679 GCF_056401555.1 Caulobacter sp. P4_E5 | reverse complement strand
GAGCAGGTCGGCGGCGGCCGAAAGGCCCGCGCGCTGGGCGGCGAGATTGACCTCGACCCGACCGGCGATCAGCCCGGCCTTGGCCGACAGCGGAGCCCCGCCGGGCTGGGCGGCGACTTCGTTCTGCAGCCGCTTGACACCGAAGGCGGTGTAGACGGCCAGCAGCAGAAGCGCGGCCAGGATGGCGACGCGGACGAACGCCTGGGACGGGCCCTGAACGGTCTTGGCCCGCATGGCCGCGGGCGCGGTCGGTCCGGCGTGYGCCGACCCCCCGTGTCTCGCCATGCCCCTGTCCAAACCGCCCGGCTCCGTATCATCATCATGGCGAGTCACTTCACCAAGATGGTGAATCTAACTTACCGGCCGGGACGGCGTCACCGCCGAAGAGGCCGATTCCGGGCGTGTGGGCTTATTGGTCGCAATCCCGCCTTGGTCCGACTCGTGAAATCCTAGTCAGTCCAACGCCTTAGTGGCGAGCTCCGATACATTCTTTGACAATTCCGGGTGGGCCGCGACGCGCTCCAGCTGCTCGCGCATCAGCTTGCCCAGTTCGGGCTTGTAGCGCCGCCAGTTCCCCAGGGGCTCGACCAGGCGCGCGGCGGTCATCGGATTGAAGGCGTCGACGATCAGGATCTGGTCGGCCAGGAAGCGGTAGCCCGCGCCGCTGGGGTCGTGGAAGCGCGCCTGATTGAAGTTGGCGAAGGTCGAGATCAGGGCGCGCAGGCGGTTGGGATTGGTCGGCTCGAAATCCGGGTGGGTTGTCAGGGCGATCACCCGCTCCAGCACGTCCTCATTCGGATCGCGCCCCTGGACGGCGAACCACTTGTCCAGCACCAGGGGTTCCAGACGCCAGGCGTAGTGGAAGCTGGCCAAGGCCTTCTCGCGCGCCACGCCGCCGATGGCGACCAGCGGATAGAGGGCGCCGATCATGTCGGTCATGTTGCGGGCGGCTTCGAAGTGGCCCACCAGGCGCATCATGTTATCGGCGTGCGGGTCGGCCGACAGGGCGTCGGCGCAGGCGTTGCGCAGCGCGCGGCGGCCGGCCGCTTCGGCGCTGGCCGAGAACTCGCCGTCGCTCTGGGCCTCGCCATGCAGGCGGCGCAGCAGGTCGCCCAGGTGGACGGCGATGCGGGCGCGCAGGTGGTCGCGGGCCGCGTGCAGGGCGGCCGGGTCGGCGGGCTCGGACATCAGGGCCAGGTCCGGTTCAGACGGCAGGGCCAGCAACAACGCCTTGAAGGCCAGCTCGGCGGCGTCGTCGACCAGAGCCTGGCCCAGGGCGTCGGCATAGCGTTCCTCGCCGACCTCGTCCGGTGTCCCGGCGGCGCGAGCCAGGATCAGGTCTCGGGCCAGGGTCTGGCCGGCTTCCCAGCGGTTGAAGAGGTCCGAATCCGAGGCGAACAGCACGTAGCGGTCCGACGGCCGGGCGTCGGTCGAGAGGTTCACCGGCGCCGAGAAGCCGCGCAGAGCCGACAGGATGGGGGCGCTGGCGACGCCGTCCCAGCGGACGGTCAGCCGTTCCTGGTCCAACAGCACGACCTCGGTGTCGCGCAGGACCTCGCCCTCGGCCGACAGCAGGCCGATGGCGACCGGGATCGGCAAAGGCTTCTTGGTAGGCTGGCCGGGCGTCGGGGCGGTGGACTGGGTGAGGGTCAGGGTCACGGCCCTGGCGGCCACGTCATAGGCCGTCTCGATCGTCACCGACGGCGTGCCGGCCTGCTCATACCAGCCGAAGAAGTCCGAGAGGTCGCGGCCCGAGGCCTCGGCGAAGCAGGCGATGAAGGCCTCGACCGTCGTGGCCTGGCCGTCGTGGCGCTGGAAGTAGAGGTCGCTGCCCTTCCGGAAGGCCGCTGCGCCCACGATGGTCTTGAGCATGCGGATGATCTCCGAGCCCTTCTCGTAGATGGTCGCGGTGTAGAAGTTGTCGATCTTCATGTAGCTGGACGGCCGCACCGGATGGGCCAGGGGCCCGGCGTCCTCGGCGAACTGCCGGGCGCGCAGGGCGCGGACATCCTTGATCCGCTGCACCGCCGCGCCGCGCTGGTCGGCGCTGAAGCTCTGGTCGCGGAASACCGTGARGCCTTCCTTCAGGCACAGCTGGAACCAGTCGCGGCAGGTGATGCGGTTGCCGGTCCAGTTGTGGAAGTACTCGTGGGCGATCACGGCCTCGATGCGCTCGTAGTCCATGTCGGTGGCGGTCTGCGGGTCAGCCAGCAGCAGGGAGCTGTTGAAGATGTTCAGCCCCTTGTTCTCCATGGCCCCGAAGTTGAAGTCGCGCACGGCCACGATCATGAACAGGTCGAGGTCGTATTCGCGGCCGAACGCCTCCTCGTCCCACTTCATCGCCCGTTTCAGGCTGTCGAGGGCGTAGGTGGCGCGCGAAGCCTGGCCCGGGTCGACGAAGACCTTCAGCGCCACTTCCCGGCCGCTCATGGTGACGAACTTGTCAGTCAGGACGTCCAGGTCGCCGGCCACCAGGGCGAACAGGTAGCAGGGCTTGGGGAAGGGGTCGCTCCACTCGGCGAAGAAGCGGTCGCCCTCGAGCGCGCCGCTGTCGATCAGATTGCCGTTGCTGAGCAGGTGCGGAAACTTGCGATCGGCTTCGATGCGCACGCTGTAGCGGCTCAGCACGTCGGGCCGGTCGGGGAAGTAGGTGATGSKGCGGAAGCCCTCGGCCTCGCACTGGGTGCAGAAGCGGCCGCCCGACATGTAGAGGCCCATCAGCRCCTTGTTCGACGACGGGTCGATCTCGACCTCGGTGGTCAGGACGAACTGGTCGGGGGTCTCGTGGATCGTCAGGTGCTCGGGATCGACGGCGTACTGGTTGGCGCTGAGCGCTTGGCCGTCGATCGCCACCGAGATCAGTTTCAGCCGCTCGCCGTTCAGCACCAGCGGCTCACTCCTGGCGCCGGTCCGCCGCACCGACAGCTCGGCCCTGACCCGCGTCGCCGACGGATATAGGTCGAAGACCAGCCGGGTGGTCTCGATGGCGAACGGGAACGGGCGATAGTCCGCCAGGCGGATGGGTTGAGAAGTGTCGGTGCGCATCCGTCCTACTTAGTCCCGCGAGGCGACCTCCGCGAGAGGACCTTGACGGCCAAGCCCGAATTAATGGCCAGTTCGCCCTCGAACGGGGGACATGACCATGACCGAAGATCAGACCGGACTTGAAGTCGGCCGCAGGCGCTTCCTGCATCCGGGGCCGCTGCGGTGGCTGCGGGCGACCGGCTGGATGGTGCTGCTCTTCGTCATCTTCACCGTGGTCTATGCCGGGGCCCAGATGGTGGGCAATCCGCTGTTCAAGGGCGGCGGCCACCTGCTGCAGGTGCTGGAAGTCGCGGCGATCTGCGGCGCGGGCCTGGCCCTCTACGGCGGCGTCGTCTGGCTGGCCGAGGGGCGCTGGCCCGAGGAATTGAACCTGCGGAAAGCTCCCCTGGACCTGGCGATCGGCCTTCTGGTCGGCGCCGCGATGCTGAGCGTCGCCGTGGGCGGACTCTACGCCCTGGGCGTCTACGAGATCAGTGGTCCGCGTCCGGCCTCGGCCTGGGGCACGATCGCCATGGCCGTCGAGTCCGGGGTGATGGAGGAACTGCTGATGCGCGCCATCATCCTGCGTCTGCTAATGCGGGCCTTCGGCATCTGGCCGGCCCTGGTCGCGCAAGCGGCGCTGTTCGGCGCCCTGCACCTGGCCAATCCCAACGCCACGCCGGTCGCCGCCATCGCCATCGCCATCGAGGCGGGCCTGATGCTGGCCGGCTTCTACATGCTGACCGGGCGCCTGTGGATGTCGATCGGCGTCCACGCCGCCTGGAACTTCACGCAAGGCTGGGTCTGGGGCGCTTCGGTCTCGGGCATCCCGGTGGTCGAGAGCTGGCTGGTCAGCAAGCCCAAGCTCGGCGCGCCCGAGTTCCTCAGCGGCGGCGCGTTCGGCCCTGAAGCCTCGCTGCCGGCGATGGTGGTGGGCACGCTGGTGGCGATCGTCGTGCTGTGGCTGGCCTGGAAGAAGGGGAACTTCAAGGCGCGGCCGGATGCGACCTGACGGTATCCGAGGCTAAGGTCGGCGCGCGCCGGGAGGTCCCGGAACGCGCCGACGAGACTATCCGGGCATGGCTTCGAACTGGGGTAGGTCGAGCGGCTTCACCCAGGCCAAGCGACGCTTGGTGAACATCTCAAGCTTGGGGGCGAAGCCCCCCTTGTCGTCTAGGCTGCCAAGCTGGACGAAGATCGTTCCTGGAAACGTGTCGAGATTGCTGGTGAACAACCGCGCGCCGCAGACGACACAGACATTTCGGTCGAGATGGCCGCCGGAGTTGGCGATGTAGTGGAATGGCCTGACCTCGCCGCTGGTCAGGGTGAAGTCATCCGCGGGAACACCGAAGAACACCGCCGCCTCGCCGCCCGACGCCTTCTTGCAATCCAGGCAGTGGCACATGGCGATGAAGTCCGGATCGGTGTCGAACTCGAACTTGACGGCGTCGCAGGCGCAGCGCGCCGTATGCTTTTTCCCCATCCTGATCGTCCCTTCGCTCGCCCAGCGGGGTCGCTGCGCGCCGGCACGGTACCGGAACTTTCAAGCGGCGGCGACGCGCCGGCGGAAAGGAGGATCGGGGCGAATGAGCTCGCGAGGGACGCAGCCTTTTATCGGCTGTCCTAGTCGGAGGGCGCCCCGGCCGCCGGCGTCTCCTGCAGGTAGCGCTCGATCGCCACGATCTTCTGGGCAAGGGCCGTCAGCACCGGCGGGGCGTCCTCGGGGCTGTCGGCCACCAGGGTCAGGACCTCGCGGGCGATGGCGTGCAGGCGCGGGGCGCTGGCGATCAGCCGGGCCTGGTATTCCATCCTGTGGGGGTCGCGGTCGTACTCCGCGCCCGGCGTGCGCCAGCCGCCCCAGTCGTTGGGATCGGTCACCACGACCGGATAGGTGCCCGGATAGGGGTGGTGGGCGCAGTCGCCTTCCTGCTGCCACTTGTTACGGGCCCGCAGTATGCGCCAATCGCCGTCGAGGCCGGCGGCTTGCGGGTCGGTCTTGTCCTCGGCCTTCAACTCGTGGGCCTGGAACTCGCGGCCCAGGCCCAGGTCGTAGGTGACCCGCACCGGCTCGTCGAAGCCCTTGGCCCAGACGGGCACGATCTTCTCGACGGTCGCCCAGCAGCCGACGCTCTCGACCCACACCCGCTGGTTCTTCTGGAAGACGGTCTTGGCCATGGCCTGCTGGTAACGTCCGAACAATCACGAAAGGCCGCATAAGAACCTGAAATCCTTGACGCCGGGTCAATCTTTCCCTGCGCGTGAACGTGGTTCAGGGTGAGCGCGAGATCGGCCATCAGAGCTGGTCCTGGGAGGATCCTGTGGATTTCGACTATTCGGACGACCAGAAGTTCCTGAAGGACGAGGCGCGCAAGTTCCTCGCCGCCCACTGCGACGCCGGCGTCGTACGGGGCGTGCTCGACGATCCGGACCGCTCGTTCGACGACAAGCTGTGGAAGGGCGTGGCCGAGCAGGGCTGGCTGGGGGCTTGCATTCCCGAGGAACACGGCGGTCTGGGCCTGGGCCGTGTCGAACTCTGCGCCATCGCCGAGGAGCTGGGCCGCGCCGTCGCGCCGATCCCGTTCGCCTCCACCGTCTATTTCCTGGCCGAGGGCGTCCAGGCCCACGGCTCCGAAGCCCAGAAGGCCGCCATCCTGCCGCGCATCGCCGCCGGCGAGCTGATCGGCTGTCTGGCGACGTCGGAAGGCCCCGGCGTCGTCGGCCCCGCGACCCTGACCTGCCGGGTCGAGGGCGGCAAGCTCTGGGGGACCAAGATCCCGGTCACCGACGGTGACGTCGCCGGCACCGCCCTGGTGCTGGCCAGCGAGGGCGGCCGGCCGGGCCTGTTCCTGGTCGACCTGAAGGGCGCGGGCGTGAAGCGCGAGACGCTGAAGAGCCTCGACCCCACGCGCGGCGTGGCCAGGATCGTCTTCGACGGCGCGACCGCCGAGCGGGTGGGAGAGGCCGGGGCCGGCTTCGACCTCGTCCAGGCGATCCTGGACCGCGCCGCCGTACTGCTGGCCTTCGAGCAGCTGGGCGGCGCCGATCGCTGCCTGGAAATGGCCAAGGACTACGCCCTGGGGCGCTACGCGTTCGGCCGGGTGATCGCCGGCTACCAGGCGATCAAGCACAAGCTGGCCGACATGTACGTCAAGAACGAGGTCGCGCGCTCCAATGCCTACCACGGCGCCTGGGCCCTGAACGACGACGCGCCGGAGCTGCCGATCGCGGCCTCGGCGGCGCGCATCGCCGCGTCCGAGGCCTTCTGGTTCGCCAGCAAGGAAAGCATCCAGGTCCATGGCGGCATGGGTTTCACCTGGGACGTCGACTGCCACCTGTACTACCGCCGCTCGCGACAGCTCAGCCTGGTGGCCGGTGCGCCCAAGGTCTGGAAGGAGCGGCTGGTCGGGGAGTTGGAAAAGAAGAACGCCGCCTAGTTTCCCTCTCCCCATGCGGGAGAGGGTGGCCCGAAGGGCCGGGTGAGGGGTCTCGCAGACCTGTCCGGTACGGCCTTTCAACCCCTCATCCGTCGGCTTCGCCGACACCTTCTCCCGCAAGGGGAGAAGGAAGGAGACCAGAGATGGATTTCAACGACTCCCCCGAGGAAGCCGCCTATCGCGAGAAGGCCCGCGCCTGGCTCGCCGAGAACGCGGCCGCGCATCGCGCCCGGTTCGGCGACCTCAAGCCCAACACGCCCGAACACATGGTCGCCGCCAAGGACTGGCAGGCGACCAAGGCCGCGGCCGGCTACGCCTGCATCACCTGGCCGGCGGCCATCGGCGGGGGCGGCGGCACGCCGATCCAGTCGGTGATCTTCGGCCAGGAGGAGGCCAAGGCCGGCCTCGGCTACGGCTACTTCACGATCGGCCTGGGTATGTGCGTGCCCACGGTCATGGCCTTCGCCGACGGCGAGACCAAGCAGCGCTTCGTCTCCCCCGCCGTGAAGGGCGAGGAGATCTGGTGCCAGCTGTTCTCCGAACCCGCCGGCGGCTCGGACGTCGCCGCCTTGCGCACCCGCGCGGTCCGCGATGGTGATGACTGGGTGATCAACGGCCAGAAGGTCTGGACCACCGGCGCCCACTATTGCGACTACGGCATCCTGCTCACGCGGACGGACCCGGACGTGCCCAAGCACAAGGGCCTGACCATGTTCTGGATCGACATGAAGGACGCCGCCGTCGAATGCCGGCCGATCCACCAGATGTCGGGCGGCCGCGAGTTCAACGAGGTCTATTTCACCGACCTGCGGGTCAAGGACAGCCAGCGCCTGGGCGAGGTGGGACAGGGGTGGCATGTCGCCCTGGTCACCCTGATGAACGAGCGCCTGGCGGTCGGCGGCTCGGCCGGTCCGAACTATCGCGAGATCATGAAGCTGGCCCGCCAGTTGTCAGGCCCCACCGGCCCGGCGCTGAAGGACCAGGCGTTCCGCGAGAAACTGGCCGACTGGTACGTCCAGTCCGAGGGGCTGAAGTTCACCCGCTTCCGGACCATGACCGCCTTGTCGCGCGGCCAGACGCCGGGGCCGGAGAGCTCGATCGGCAAGATCATCTCGGCCAACCAGCTGCAGGACCTGGCCAACACCGCCGTCGAGATGGAGGACCAGTACGGCATCCTCGTCGATCCCGACCAGGCTCCGGCCGAGGCGGCGTTCCAGCAGAGCCTGATGTGGGCCCCGGGCCTGCGCATCGCCGGCGGCACCGACGAGATCCTCAAGAACATCATCGCCGAGCGAGTGCTGGGGCTGCCCGGCGAGGTGCGGGTCGACAAGGACGTGCCGTTCAAGGACATGCCGACAGGCCGCTGAACTTTGTCGAATCGTCGTCTTCGGATCCGACGGCCAATGGGCTTGGCCGTCGGATCGCTCACGTCCCTTCAGGGCGTTTCCGATCCTTTGCACGTACCTAAGCCTCAAGATTTTCGACAAATTCCCGTGCCGCGCGAACCTCGTCTTTGATGATCGAATCTTCCTCCCAGGATGGGGGGAGCCGACCTTGACAGTGACCCGTCCGGGGCACATGACAGACCGGGGTTATATGGTTAACGGCGGCGGCTGAAGGGGGATTCATGCGCGAGGCCGGCGACGCATTTGCGCGCCTTAGGATGCTGCGTGAAGCGGCTGTGCGGGCGTATGCCGGCCGCGCCGCGCTGCTGCGCCGCGCCCCCGTTGGGGCGCTCGTGGCGGCCGTGGTGATTCCCCTCGTCGGTTGTGACACCGGCCCCAGCTTCTGGTTCCACAAGCGGGCCAGCGCCTGCCCGCGGCCGCAGGCGGCCCAAGGCGTGTCGGGCCAGTTCAATCAGCAGCAGCAAGAGATTCGCGCCCTGCGCCAGGGCGGCTTCCGCGGCGATTTCTTCGCCCAGCTGGAGCTGGCGCGTCGCTACGAAGGCCAGCGCGCCGTCGACAAGAACCTTGAGGATCCGGTCGAGGCGGGCGTCTGGTACGCCATGGCCCTGGCCAATTCCGGCGGCTACGCGCCGATCGCGGCCTATGAACGCCGAGGCAAGGACTCGCGGGCGGTGTCGCGCTTCGACGACTGCCGCGCTTTCGAACGGCGCAGCGCCTATGGCGCGCTGGACCGCCTGCTGTCGCGGATGTCGACCGAGGAGCGCGAGAAGGTCCGCAACCGCGTGATCTACATCCTTTCGGCCCAGGGCGCGGACGGCTTCCGGACCCTGGCGCGCATCCACGACGGCTATTTCGGCCCGTATGGCGAGCCGTCCGACAATCTTCAGTCCATCGAGGCTTACGGCAAGCCCAGTCAGCCCGGCGCGCCGGCGGCCTTGGACCTGTTCCGTCGCAACGACGTCGACGCCTATCTCTACAACTACCTGGCGGTGCAGACCGGCGACGTCTCGGCCTATGTCATGCTCAAGGACTTCGAGCGCAGCTCGCCGCAGCGGGCTTCGTACGGTTCGTTCGTCGAGACCWAGGCCAAGCGCTGGATCCCGACCTACGAGTTCTATCCGCCGGAATCGCCGGACTCGGGCGTGCCGCACTCCGACGAGTCGGACCTGTCGGGCGAGCAGCGCGAGGCGGCGCTGTCGCGCATCAACGAGCTGCCGTTCGTGCACGTCGCCGAGGCGCTGACCTATCTGCGCGTCATCCCGACGCCGATGCTCGACGAGAAGCTGCTCAGCCTCAACGACGCCCAGACCCTGCAGAGCATGATCGGCCGTCCCACGACCGGGCGCCTGGCCCCGATCGAGAAGGTGCGGGCGATCCAGTACGCGGCGGTCAACGGCTCGTCCAAGGCCCAGCTGGTGCTGGCGGTCATGTATTCCGAGGGCGTCGGCGTGCCGCGCGACTACGCCCGGGCCTATCACTGGTACGAAGAGGCCGAACGCCAAGGCTCGGCCGAGGCCAAGTACGCCATGTCGACCTTCTTCTCCCTGGGCCTCCAGGGCGTGGCCGACCAGGACCGCGCCAAGGCGGTGGTCTACCAGCTCGACGGAGCCCTGGCGGGCTTCAAGCCGTCGGCCATGCGGCTGCAGCAACTGCTGGCCCAGGTCTCGCGTCCGCCCCGGCAGGTCGCCGACCGCGGACGTCCGTACAGCGAAAGGGACTTTTAGATGCGCCGCCTCAGCCGCCTGATGGCGCTTTGGGCCGCGTTGGTCTTCGGCTTCGCGGTCGCCGCGCCGGAACTCGCCGCCGCCTCGCCCGACGCCAAGATCGACCAGCAGATCCGTCCCTGCTTCGGCCTGCTGATCCAGCCGAACCTCTCGCACGGCTGTAAGGTCCGCTACGCCAAGCCCAAGCCCTGCGCGCGGGGCTATTACCGCTCGCGCGGGCGCTGCGTCATCGGCAACGGCGGTGGCGGCTATGGTCCGGGCGGCGGCCGCTACGTGCAGCGCGAGATCAACTGCGACTACGCCTATCCGGGCCAGGTCTCCGACACCCTGGCGCGTCTCTATGACGGCGACACCATCACCCTGACCTCGCCCAATGGCGGGGCCTGCGTCGAGTCGCTGAACATCACCCAGTCGGTGACGATCGTGGCTCGCGGCTATCAGGCCAGCCCCGGCCGGCCGATCCTGGTGGCGCCGGCCGACCAGCCCTGTATCAAGATCGCCCCGGGCGTGCAGTACGTGGTGCTGGAAGGGCTGAGCATCGAGTCCCGCCGCGGCGGTTCGGCCTCGTGCATCGTCGGTCGCGCCACCGAGATCGCCCTGAAGGACGTCAGCGTCCGCTACGACGGCGACGCCTCGGCCTTCGACATCGGCGACAGCCGCATCGAGCTGTCGGGCGCGGTGTTCATCGGCCGCACCCGCTCGGCGGTGGTCAAGGCCACCGGCACGATCATGGCCTCGGACGTCGAGATCGCCGCCACCGCGATCGGCGGCGCCTTCGAGACCTCGGGCGACAGCCGCCTGCGCGACGTCCGCATCGTCCGCCTGGGCGACTGGACCGGCTCGTCGCGGACCCGCAACTCGGCCGGCTTCGTGATCAGCGGCATGAACCGCCAGCAGCTGGTGACCATCGACGGCCTGTACGTCGATGGCTTCTCGCGCGGCGTCTATATCGGCGGCGGCGACGAGACGACGCTGTTGCGGCCGGTGGTGCGCGACAGCGACTGGGCCGTGTCGGTCGAGAACGCCAATCTGCGCCTCAACGACGGCGAGCTGGAGGCGGTCGATGTCGGCCTCTACGTCGCCTCGGGCGTCGCCTACGCCAGCAACAACAAGGTGGTCGGCGTCATGCGCTCGGGCATCTACGCCGACGCCGGCGGGCAGATTCGCGCGGTCGACAACCGCATCTACGCCCGCAAGGACGGCTGCAAGGCCCTGGTCAGCGGCTTCTTCGACGGCGAGCTGACCTGCCGCCCGTGGTTCGAGGCGCCGGAGCTGTATCGCACGCCGCGCGACCGGGCTCGGCTGGACTTCGACACCTATTGGCCCGCCGCCCCAATCGGCCCGGCGCCGATGGCGGCCAACGTTCCGGCCGACCTGTCCGACGCCGCCGCCACCGGCCTGGCCGGCGGTCCGCTGCAACAAGGGGGAGCCCCCAAATGAGCAAGCTAGTTCGCGGCGGCCTAGCCGTCCTCGTCGCCGTCTCGACGCTCGCCACAGCCCAGGCCTGGGCCCAGGACCGTCTGGGCGGCCCCGGCCGGCACGACGGCCCCAAGCGTGGCGGCGGCGTCTGCGGCGCGCCGCTGACCGGCCAGGCGCCCGACATCATGACCTATGACAGCACCACCGGCACCCAGGTGTTCGTGGGCGGCGGGCGTGGCGGCGGCACGGATGTGTCGGCCTACAACGCCCAGACCGGCTCGGCCGCGGCCCTGACCGGCGACCTCAGCCGTCCGGGACTGGTGGCCTCCTGCGCGGTCGACGGGATCACGCGCGAGTCGTACGGCGTGAGCTCGGACCGTCCGGGCCAGATCAGCTTCAGCGGCCGGGACGATCGCGGCGAGCGCTACCAGTTTACCCGCGCCGACGRCAGGACCGAGACCTGGGACCCGCGCCTCGACAACCGCTGCTTCCGCTCCGGCGTCGGCCTGTTCGGTCCGGGCGCGGCCGACCGCCGATGCTGAGACCGGCCCTGGCGTTGGCTCTTGTCGCCCTGGCCCTCGCGGCCTGCGGCGAGCGGCCCTATCCGCCGTACCATGGGCCGTCGGCTCCGGTGGCCCCGAACCCGAACAAGGTGACGCCGCCCCCGCCGCCGATCGACGTGATCCGGCCGAAGATCCCCTAGCGCCGCAGGACGCCCCCTCCGTCACGCGGCTTCGCCGCGCGCCACCTCCCCCGTTTCACGAGGGAGGATGATCTTCCTCCTCCTCCCCTGCGAAGCGGGGGAGGTGGCCCGGAGGGCCGGAGGGGGCGTCCTACGGCGCCACGGTCTTCAGGAACGTCGGCGGCTTGCGGTGATGCGTCGCCTGTTCGTAGGCGTAGCCCAGGTTCAGCAGCAGCTTCTCGCTCCAGGCCGGGCCGATGAACGACAGGCCGACCGGCAGGCCGGTGACGTCGCCCATCGGCACGGTCAGGTGCGGATAGCCGGCCACGGCGGGCAGGGTGGTCGATGAGCCGCCGTAGTTGTCGCCGTTCAGCGGATCGATGGTCCAGGCCGGACCGGTGGTCGGGGCGATGATGGCCACCGCGCCGGTGTCCTTGAGAATCTTGTCGATGCCTTCGGGGCCGGCCATCCGCTTCGAATCCGCCAGGGCCTTCAGGTAGTCGGGATCGCTCAGGCCCTTGGTCTTTTCGGCCTTCTCGAAGCTCTCCTGGCCGAACCATTCGAACTCCTTGGGGGCCTGCTTGTTGAAGGCGATCAGGTCGGCCAGCGTGCGGCTCGGGACCTTCTTCGGATCGGTCGAGCCCAGATAGGCGGCCATGTCGGCCTTCAGCTCGGTATAGAGCACCACGCCCTCGGCCTTGCCGATCGGGCCTTCATCGAAGTCCTTGACGTCGACCAGGATCGCGCCCTGGGCCTGCAGTTCCTTCAGGGCCTGTTCGAACACCGCGTCGGTCTTGGGCGAATAGCCGGTGTAGAACCGCGCCACGGCCAGCTTCACGCCCTTCAGCGCGTCCTTCGAGAGGCCCCGGGCGTAGTCGGTCTTGTGAGCATCGGCGTCCTTGGTGGCGACGTCGGCGGGGTCCGAGCCGGCGATGATGGTCAGCACCTTGGCCGCGTCCTCGACCGTGGTGGTCATCGGGCCGGCGGTGTCCTGGCTATGGCTGATCGGCACGATGTGGGTGCGCGAGACCAGGCCCACGGTCGGCTTGAGACCCACCAGGCCATTGATCGCCGCTGGGCAAGTGATCGAGCCGTCGGTCTCGGTGCCGATGGCCAGGGGCGCCAAGCCCGCGGCCACCGCCGCGCCCGAACCGCTGGACGAACCGCAGGCGCTGCGGTCCAGAACGTAGGGGTTGCGCACCGTGCCGCCGATCGCGCTCCAGCCGCTGGTCGACTTGGGCGAGCGGATATTGGCCCATTCCGACAGGTTGGCCTTGCCCAGGATGACCAGGCCGGCGTCGGTCAGGCGTTTGACGATCGGGGCGTCGCGGTTGGTGACATTGTCCTTCAGCGCCAGCGAGCCGGCGGTGGTGGCCGTGTCGTCAGCGCTCTCGATGTTGTCCTTCAGCAGGATCGGCACGCCGTGGAGCGGGGAGCGGACCTTGCCGGCCTTGCGCTCGGCGTCCAGGGCCCTGGCGTCGGCCAGGGCGTGAGGATTAGTCACGATCACCGCGTGCAAGATGGGGTTCTTGTCCTTGATGACCGCCAGATAGCCCTTGGTCGTGTCTTCCGACGTCTGGGCGGACGCGGCCCCGGCCAGCAGGGCGAGGGCGGCCGCGCCAGCCCCAAGGGCGGGCTTCAGGCAGGCGATCTTGGTCATGAAGCGTTTCCCCGAACGCGGCCGCGACTCTTGGCGCGGCCCAGGGGAGAACAAGAGGTCAAAAATCGGCGCGTGCCAAGGAGATCGCGGAACGTTCGTGCCCGGAATCCCGAACCGCTTCTCATTCCGACCTTCCCGGCGAAAGCCGGGATCCAGATCTCATGGCGCTTGGGCTGATTGGAGGGACGTCGCGCCTTTAGAACCCGCCCCAGAGTTCTTCCATCTGGACCCCGGCCTTCGCCGGGGAGATCGGATTTGAAGAAGCTCTCAGACGAAGACCGCCACGTTCTGCCGCGCCAGGATCAGCGGGCGGCCATGGGCGTCCCACAGGTGCATCTCCTGGGTCGAATAGCCGTCGCCGATGGTCTCGGCCCGGCTGCGCAACAGGCGCCAGCCGTCGTCGTCCTCGCCAGGCAAGTCCACAACGTCCAGCGACCAGGTCATGGTCGAGATTGGGCCAAAGCGCGTGAACAGGGCCATGGCCGGCGGCGGCGGGGCGTCGGCCAGGGCGATCAGGGCCGACAGCGAGGTGGCGGCCGGGTCGCGGTGGCGGATCCACAGCAGGTATTCCGGCGGCCCGCCCGCGCCCGGCCGTGAGCCGCCGGCGACGCGGAACTCGAACTGGCGGATGAAGCTGGGCGCGGCGCTGGTGTCGCCCTTGTGGAACGGCTCGCACTGGTCGGGCGGGGCGACGGCGGGGAAGGGGACGTCGATATGGGCGACGTGCGACTCTCGCGCTGCGCCGAAGGTCAGGGTCCCGTGAGTGGCCACGCCCTGTTCGCCGACCAGATCGACGGCCGCGAACAGGGTCGACTTGCCCTGGCGCAGAGCCTTGACGCCGATCGACAGCTCACCCGCCGCCGGCCCGACGAAGGCGAACTGGGCCGAGCGCAGGGGTGGGGCTTCGGGGAAGGCGCGCTGGGCCGCCTCGACACACAGGGCGGCGGACAGGCCGCCATAGGTGGTGCGGCCCTGCTTCCAGTCGTCGGTGACGGTGGCCGAGAAGCCGGTGTCGGTGGCGTGGAGAGCGGCGAGGAGGTCGGTATAGGTGCTCATGAGAGCGAGGTTCGTTTTCTTTCGCTACGGAAGTCAAGCCGTAGCTCACATCCCCTCTCTCATGGAGAGAGGGAGGGGCCCATGCGCAGCATGGGAGGGTGAGAGGATACACCCTCGACCGATAGAATCCTGAAAACTCAGCGAGATGCGCGAAACGCCCGACCGGCTTCGCCTAACCTCTCACCCTCCCACGCCTGCGGCGCGGGCCCCACCCTCTCTCTATGAGAGAGGGGTTTAGCACCCCCACCCAGGCGGAGATCGACCTAGTGCAGCGTGTCCATCGGACCCATGGTCAGGGCCGAGAACGTCCGGATCTCTTGGGCTTCGATCTCGTCTTCCAGCGCCATGTCTTCCAGGGCGATCGCCGCCAGCAGCCAGTCTTGGAGGTCCGACTCCGAGGCGCGGCCGTCCTCGAGCGCTTCCCTGACGGTGTCGATCAGCCATTCGACGGCTTCTTGCGTGGTCTTCGTCACGGCGTAGTCCTCACAACCCATGCCGGGAGCATAACCACTGCTTGGCCTTAGCGATCTGCGACATAAGGTCGTTAATTTCGCGACGCGACGCCGATAGGCGCGCGCCGCGAACAATCGGGAGGCCTTATTCGCCCTTCAGCTTGCGGTCGAAGAAGCCCAGATGGGTCTTCAGCACGTGCAGGCCCTTGGTCTTGCTGCCGGGCGCGCTGTGGCGCTCGCCCGGATACAGCATGGTCTCGAACGGGATCGCCTGCTTCTGCAGCGCCGACATCAGCCGGGTGCTGTTCTCGAAGATCACGTTGTCGTCGGCCATGCCGTGCAGCAGCAGAAGGCTGCCGGGCGCCAGCTTGCCGATCCGGGTGTTGATGTCGGCATAGGCGTAGCCGGCCTTGTTCTCGTCCGGCTTGCCCATGTAGCGCTCGGTATAGGCCGTATCGTACAGGCTCCACTCGGTGGGCGGGGCGCCGGCCGCGCCGGCCTTGAACGGGGTGTTGTCGGCCGTCAGCAGCATCAGGGTCATGAAGCCGCCGTACGACCAGCCCATCACGCCCAGCTTCCCGGGATCGACATAGGGCAGGCCGGCCAGGAACTTGGCGCCCAGCAACTGGTCGTCGACCTCCACCGTGCCGAGCTTGCGGTCCAGGGCGCGCTTGAACTTAGCCGAGCGGTTGCCGCTGCCGCGGTTGTCCAGCTTGAAGATGATGTAGCCGGCCTCGAGATAGGTGCGCTCCGACGGGCTCTGCCAGGTCCTGTTGACCTTCTGAGCATGCGGGCCGCCATAGACCGAGACGATGGCGGGATACTTCTTGCTGGCGTCGAAGCCCTGGGGCTTGAGGATCTCGTAGTGCAGGACCTCGCCGTCCACCGCCTTCAGCGTGCCGTATTCCGGAACCGGCAGGGTCGAGGCGTAGGGCCAGTAGGGGTGACCCTCGGCCAGCCGGTTCTCCTCGATCCAGCGCACGCGCTTGCCGTCGGGAGCGTACAGCGCCGTCTGCGGCGGGGTCTTGGGGTCGTTGTACGTGCCGGCGAAGGCGCCGCCGGTCTCGGCGACCTTGGCCGTCCACCAGCCGCCGGCCGAGGTCAGGGCCTTGGGCTTGCCGGGCTTGGCGTAGCTGACCTCGTAGATGCGGCGCTCCAGCGGGCTGTCCATCGAGGCGGCGAAGATCGCCACCTTGCGAGCCTCGTCGACGCCTTCCAGCCCGGCCACCGGCCAGTCGCCCTTGGTGACCTGAGCGATCAGCTTGCCGTCGGCGGCGTGGCGGTAGAGGTGGTTGTTACCGTCCTTCTCCGACGACCACAGGAACGTGCCGTCCTTCAGCGGGCGGAAGTCGTCGCCGACCTCGATGAAGTGCGGATCGGTGTCGGTCAGGATGGTCTTGCCGGCGCCCGTGGCGGCGTCGAAGGCCAGCAGGTCCAGGGTCTTCTGGTCGCGCGACAGGCGCTGGACATAGACGGTCTTGCCGTCGGCCGACCAGTCGACGCGGGCGACATAGATGTCCTTATTCGTCCCGAGATCCAAGGCCGTGACCTTGCCGCTGGCCAGGTCGCGGACGAACAGGTCGACCACGGCGTTGGGGCGGCCGGCGCGCGGATAGCGCTGGCTGACCACGGTGGCGCCGCCGGGGCCGATGTCGGCGCGGGGCACGACGTCGACGCCGCTCTCGTCGACGCGGGTATAGACGATGCGGGCCTCGTCCGGGCTCCACCAGTAGCCGGTGAAGCGGTCCAGCTCTTCCTGGGCGATGAACTCGGCGACGCCGAACGACAGGGCGTCCTTGCCGTCGGTGGTCAGGGCCGCCTCGTCGCCGCCAGCGCCCCCATCATTTTTCAGGGGTTTGATGTAGAGGTTCTGGTCGCGGACGTAGCTGACGAAGCCGCCCTTGGGAGAGACCTTGGCGTCGACCTCGTCGCCGCCCGTCTGGGTCAGGCGGGTGACCTTGCCGTCGGCGACGCTGTCCAGATAGAGGTCGCCGTCCAGCGGCACCAGGATGAAGCGGCCCTGGCGATCCCAGCTGTATTCGACGATGCCGCGGGCCGAGACGCGGGCCCGTTCGCGGCGGGCCTTCTCGGCCTCGGACAGTTCCTTGGCGCCTGACGACAGGGCGGCTGAGTCGATCAGGCGGTAGGGCTCGCCGCCCTTGACGTCGGCGGCCCACAGGTCCTGGATGTTGGCGGCTTCCGGCTTGGCCTTCAGATAGGTCACCCGCTTGCCGTCCGGCGACAGCGCCACGCCCTTGGCGGTGGGCCCCGACAGGCCCGGATCGGCGAAGATACGTTCGGGGGTGAGTTTTTCCGCCCCATTTTTCGCTAAAGATTGGGCGGGCGAGGAGAGGGCGAGGACGGCCGCGAGCGCCGTGAGCGAGGGCTTGATCATGGCGCGGGACGCTATGCGGGAGCGTCGCCGTTGTCAGCAGGGAAGTTGTTGCGCCTCTGAAATGCAAAAATCCGTGTCATCCCGGAAGCCTCGCAGAGGCTGTCCGGGACCCAGGGGTCGGCGCACTGCGGTGGCCCCTGGGTCCCGGCTCTCCGCTTCGCTGCGGCCGGGATGACACGCTATTTTTGCTTAACGGCAGATGCCCTCAAGCGCCTTCAGATCCACCGGAAACGCCGGAACCGCCAACCCCTTGGCCCGCATCGCGTTCTCCAGCGTGGTCGGCTCGGGCGGCAGGCTGGGATCCACATCCGTCTTGTAGAACGGGTGCTTCTCGGCCTTGGCCAGGGTCGTGAAGCCGAAGCCCTTGTCCTGGTAGAGCTTGAGCAGGCGCGGGGCCATGCGGGCGTCGAAGGCGCCGCCGTGCATCAGTAGGACATAGGGGATGTCCTTGCCGTACAGCGCCTTGGACATCGCCCGTGAGCGGTCGGCGACCGCCGCCGCGCCGTCCAGGAAGCGGGTCTCCAGGTCGGCGATCGCGGCCTGATCGCCCTTGGCCACGCAACGGGCATAGGGCTCGTTGAAGGCGTAGTCGCCAAAGCTCATGGTGACGCTGGCGATCCTGTAGTGGTTGGCGGCCAGCCAGCTCCGGACGGCCAGGCGCTTTTCGGGCGTGTCGCCTTCCGACAGGAACGGATAGCGCAGCCAGCGCCAGTCCTTGGCGCCCATCAGATCCTTCAGCATCGGCTCGTTCTGGGCGATCTCGGCCTCGAACTGCTCGGGCGTCAGGTCGGCGATGTTCGGGTGCGACCAGGTGTGGTTGCCCAACGGCTGTCCGGCCTCGCGCCACAGCGTCAGCACCGGGGTCGAGTCTGGCTCGCGCTCGGTATGGACGCCGTTGATGAAGCCAAAGCCTTCGGCCTTCACATCGGCGAAGGCCCTCAACAGGTCGGCGGCGACCTGGACCCGCGTCACGCCGGGCGGCAGGGCGCTGTGGGCGGGCAGGTCGTCCCAAGTCATGGCGATGACGGGCTTTTCCTTGGCTTGAGCCGAGGAGGCCATCAAAGCCACACATGCAACGCCCACCCACTTCCCGATCTCCCCGGCGAACGCCGGGGCCCAGATCGAACTCTGAGCATCGGTGGTCTTGGCTACGGTCTTGGGCGCGAACACGGCTGACTCTCCGGATGGATCTGGACCCCGGCGTTCGCCGGGGAGGTCGGAATTCTAATGAGCCTCGAACAGGCTCAACGGCACGGCGTCCGCCATGGCCTTGTAGCCCGCCAGGTTGGGATGCAGGCCGTCATTGTCGTAGGCCGGCAGCAGGTGGGTCGGCTTGGCCGGATCGCGCAAGGCCTTGTCCCAGTCGATCACCCCGTCGAAATTCCCTGGCGCGCGGATGAAGGCGTTGATCGCCTGGCGGTCGGCCTCGCTCTCGGGACCGGGGTGGTAATAGGCCGAGCCGGAATAGGGCAGGATGGTCGCGCCGATGATCTTGATCCCGCGAGCGTGGGCGCGGTCGATCATCTGGCGGTAGCCGGCGGTCACTTGCTCGACCAGGGCCTTGTGGGCCTCGGGCGCGGCGGGGGCCTCGCGGGTCAGGGTCCCCAGGTCGTTGACGCCCTCCAGCAGGATCACGTGGGTGACGCCCGCCTGTGAGAGAACATCGCGTTCGAACCGCGCCACGGCGTTGGGGCCCAGGCCGTCCAGCAGCACGCGGTTGCCGCCGATGCCCAGGTTCAGCACGCCGATATTCTTGCCCTTCAGCCGCGTCATCAGGGCGTCGGTCCAGCGCAGGTTGGTGTTGGGCTGGACGCCGTAGCCGTCGGTGATGCTGTCGCCGAGCGCGACGAGGGCGGACGCCTTTTTCTCCGACACCACGTCGATGCTGGAAATCTGGAACCAGCGGTCGATGGTTTTAGCCCCCGGCAGGTCGGCATCGGCCGTGTGGTCGCCGGCCAGCATGTAGGAGGTGGCGCGCGAGCCCGGGTGGCCAGTCTGGACGCTGGGCGCGGCGGCATAGTGCAGGCTGACGGCCAGTGAGGTCAGCGGCGCGACCTTCAAGGACACGGGATCGGACCAGTAGTCGGCGCCGGCGGGGATGGTCACCTGGCTGCGGCCCGAGAAGGTGAGGGCGCGGTCGGTGGCCGGATCGATGCGGGCGCTGTTCAGCGCCGCCGACACCGCCACGTGGGCGGCCTTGATCGTCAGCGGCTGGGTCCCGAAGGCGTTGGACAGCCGGACGCGGATCTTGTCGCCACCCAGGCTGAGGCGGACCACCTGGCGCAGGGTGGCGTTCGGATAATCCTCCGGGGCGAGGCTGTTCTTGGCGTCGGGCGCCATCTGGGCGCTGGCCCAGGCGCCGACCCACTTCAGCGGCTTGGAGGCCGTGCCGGCGTGGGCGGGCAGGGCCAGGGCGAGCGCCAGCCCCAGGGCGGCCAGGGTCGGACGCGACAGCAGCTTCATGAACGTTTCTCCCCGCTCCGCCTTGTTGGCGGTAGCGGTAACATTGGTATGACCTCTTCGCCGTGTCGTAAAGCCTTGGACAGGACAATCGTGCGTCAGGTCGCCGCGGATGTAAGGAATCGCTTGCATCCACACCCGTGTTAGCGCTACCAGGGTTCCGTGAGGCGCCGAGCGCCTCTGCCCTTCCTGGGCGTTTCCTCCCTATAAACTTTCAAGCCCGGTCTTTTGGCCGGGCTTTTCTTTTGGCCGAAGGCCGCCTCGCGGGGGAGCGTCACCCTTACGGGGCCTTTGTGATTGCTAATCACTCGCAATGGCAGCTATACGCCGCGAACTCCGCGTTTCTGGATTTCGTGACCATGCCGTTCCCCATCCTTGGCCAAACAGTCGGCGCGCGCCGACGTCTCGCGGCGCTCTCCGGTCTCAGCCTGCTGGCCCTGGCCTGCGCGAGCGCCGCCCAGGCCCAGAGCAAAGCCGACACCGACGTGGACCAGGTGGTGGTCACCGCCGCCCGCACCATCCTGCCGGCCAGCGCTCTGCCGCTGACCGTCGACGTGGTCGACAACCGGAGCCTGACCCAGCAGGTGGCCGTCAGCGGCTCGATCGTTGACGCGGTCTCGACCCTGTCGCCGTCGTTCTCGCCCACGCGCCAGAAGCTATCGGGAGCGGGGGAGACCCTGCGCGGTCGCTCGCCGCTGTACGCGATCAACGGCATCCCGCAGTCGACCCCGATCCGCGACGGCTCGCGCGACGGCTACACGATCGATCCGTTCTTCATCGACCGTGTCGAGCTGATCTACGGCTCCAACGCCCTGCAGGGCATCGGCGCGACCGGCGGCGTGGTCAATCAGGTGACGGTCGGCCCGCCCAAGGAAGATGGCGTCTCGGGCAAGGTGCTGGTCCAGTCGACCCTGGCCCATGACCTGGGCGACGCGGTCGGCGGCAAGGTCGCCGGCCTGGTCGGCTGGCGCGGCGGGGCGTTCGACGCCACCGCCGGCGTCGCCTACGACGCGCGCGGCGCCTTCTACGACGCCGACGGCCGCCGCATCGGCATGGACAACACCCAGGGCGACGTCCAGGACAGCAAGACCCTGTCGATCTTCGGCCGCTTCGGCTGGCAGCTGAACGACAGCACGCGCCTCGACGTGGTCGCCAACCGGTTCGAGCTGAAGGGCGACGGCGACTATGTGACGGTCACCGGCACGGCCGCCGCGCGGACCGACGGCAACCGCGCCCTCCGCCTGCCGACCACCGCCTATCGCGGCGTCCAGCCGGGCACGTCGGCGGCGGGCCGGGTCGAGACGGTCTCGGCCTCGCTGACCAACAACGACCTCTTCGGCGGCAACCTGATCGCCCAGCTGTTCTTCAACCGCTCGCGCGATACGTTCGGCGGCGACGTCAACGCCACGTTCCAGGACGCCAGCATCGCGCCGGCGGGCACGCTGTTCGACCAGTCGTCGAACCGCTCGCGCAAGCTGGGTGCGCGGGTCAGCTATGAGCGCGCCGTTCCAGGGATCGAGGGCCTGACCGCCACCGCCGGCCTCGACGCCCTGACCGACCGCACAGAGCAGCTGCTGACCGCCACCGGCCGCGCCTGGGTGCCGCCGACCAAGTTCCAGAGCGCCGCCCCGTTCGTGCAGGGCAACTACGCCCTGTTCGACGGCAAGCTGCGCCTGGCCGGCGGCGTGCGCTTCGAGAACGTCCAGCTGAAGGTCGACGATTTCACGACCCTGGCCTTCTATGGTTCGCGCAAGGTCGGCGGCGGCGATCCCGACTTCAAGGCGACCCTGCTCAATGGCGGCGTCGTGCTCGAGCCGGCCAAGGGTGTACGCCTCTACGGCAGCTACGCCGAAGGCTACACCGTGCCTGACGTGGGCCGCATCCTGCGGGCCATCAATGAGGCGGGGAAGGACGTCGACACCTATCTGGCCGTCGAGCCGATCGTTTCGAACAACCGCGAACTGGGGGCCGAGCTGAAGCGCGGACCGATCGACGCCAGCGTCGCCTATTTCTGGTCGTCGTCGAAGCTGGGCCAACTGTTGGTCAAGAACGCCGGCAATGTCTTCGACGTCCAGCGCCAGCCGATCGCCATCGAGGGGCTGGAAGTCAATGTGAAGGCCAGGACCCCGGTCCCGGGGCTGGACGTCTCGGCCGGCTACGCCCGCCTGCGCGGCAAGACCGACACCAACAAGGACGGCAAGGTCGACACCAATCTGGACGGCGCCAACATCTCGCCCGACCGCCTGAACCTGGCGGCCGACTACCAGACCGGCAAATGGGCCCTGCGCCTGCAGGTGCAGAAGTACATCTCGCGCAACATGCAGACCGCGCTCGTGAAGGACGACTTCGAGGGCTACACGGTCGCCGACGCGTTCGTGCGCTACGAGCTGCCGGTCGGCGCGCTGTCGCTGGGCGTCCAGAACCTCTTCGACAAGCAGTTCCTGACCTACTATTCGGACACCACCTTGCCGGCCAAGGACAAGATCTACGCCGGCCGCGGCCGCACCGCGACGCTGGGCTGGGAAACCCGCTTCTGATGAAGACGCTACGCCTGCTGCACCGCTGGACCGGCGGCCTGATCGGCCTGCTGCTGGCGATCATGGGCTTGACCGGCGCGCTGCTGGTGCACGAGGACGCCTTCCTGCGCGCCACCGTGCCCCACGCCGCCGACGTCCAGCGGCAGGACACTGCGACCCTGGCGGCGATGGCGACCAAGGTCTTCGCCGCCCATGACCGGCCGCGCTCGATCGTGCTGGCGACCCAGCGCCTGGGCCTGAACAAGCTGGCCTACAAGGGCGAGCACGCGGCCTATGCCGACCAGGACGGAACCATCGTCCAGAGCTGGACCTCGAACTGGGCGCGGCCCGAGGCCTGGCTGTTCGACCTGCACCACCACCTGTTCAACGGCGACACGGGCCAGATTGTTGGCGGGATCGCGGCCCTGACGGGGCTGGGCTTCGTGGTCACCGGCCTGATCCTGTGGTGGCCGACCCGGCGGATGTTCCACCTCCGTCTGTGGCCGCGGATGCTGAAGCGGGCGGCGATCGTCCACCATCATCGCGACCTGGGCGTGCTGATCGCGCCGCTGTTGATCCTGTCGCTGACCACGGGGGCGGCGATGAACCTGAAGTGGTTCTCGCAAGCCCTGCGCGCGCCGTTCTCGCCGCCGGCGGCGATGGAGAAGGCCTCGGCCCCGCCCAAGATCAAGGGCGGCAAGCTGGCCAAGAACCTCGACTGGACAAGGGTGATCGGCGCGGCCCAGGCCCGCTATCCGGGCGCCGAGGTGCGGACCATCGGCCTGCCGGCCAAGCCCGGCGGCCTGATCCAGATCCGCCTGCGTCAGCGCCCGGAGTGGCTGCCCAACGGCCGGACCATGGCCTGGTTCGACCCGGCGACCGGCGCGATGGTCGCCAGCCGCGACGCCCTGGCCCTGCCGTTGGGCTCACGCATCGCCAACGCCGACTATCCGCTGCACGCGGCCAAGGTCGGCGGCCTGGCCTATCGCCTGGTGATGACGGTCTCGGGCTTCACCCTGGGATTGCTCGGCACGCTGACGGTGATGACTTTCTGGGGCAATCCGACGGGCGTGAAGACGCGGCGGAGGCCGAAGGTGAAGACGGCCGTCACGACCTAGGCTTGCCAGTCGCTAATCATGGCGCTGTTGGCGAAGGACCGTTTCGCTGCTGGCCAAGGCGTGAAGAAATCTAAAGCGCTCGTCCGACCCCTTTTTGTGTTTCGCCAGCGCGGCCGCTTGATCAGGGGTGAGGGCGAACCTGACGTAGCCCTTCTCGGACAGACACGTCCTCACGTTTTCTTCGAGAAAGGCCTGCAGGGATTTCACCCTGGGTTCCGGCCGGCTTTTCGCGCCATTCAGCGCATAGTCGCGGGCCAGTTTCTGCGTCGGCTCTTCCCGAGACAGGGATGGCGGCAAGGACCTGCCAATATCGATATCGGTGTCTTGACGGCTCAGCCCCAGCATCACCGCATTGAACTCGCTCCGGCCCTTCATCGAGGTCGCGGCGCCGCGCTTTCCACACATAATCGAGTCTTGCCGGTAGTCGTCAAACGCGACGCCGGGCTTGCCCCAAGACACGATCGGCGCCGGTTCCGCTCCAGAAACGCCTGGAAGGCTGAACAGGGCGATCGCGATCGCCAGGCGGATGGTTCCGTTACGCATGGCCACATACTTCTGAATTGGAAGACGGCGGAAGCCGGCGAGCGGGATTGCGCCGCCCGCTGGCGCGAAGACGTCTAGCTGTAGCGCGTTGCCGCGGCCGGGTCATTCGGTGCGGAACCGCCGCGGCCACACCCGGCTCCGCGCAATGAAAAAAGCCGGGAGGCTGCCCTCCCGGCCTTCGCCGTTCTGACCCTTCCGGATCCTAGAACGTCTTCTTCACCGACACGTAGAACTGGCGCGGCGGCGCCGTCAGCACCGTCTGGGCCGTGCCGCTGGCGTCGCTGTTGACGAAGCCGCCCGAGCCGATGGTGGAGATGTAGTCCTTGTCGGTCAGGTTGGTGACGTTGGCCTGGATCTGCAGGCCCTTGCCCCAGCCCTCGTCGCCGAAGCGATAGCCCAGGGTCAGGTCCGCGATCGTGGTCGAGGGCGCCTGGCCGCCGACGTTCTCGTAAGTGTAGTAGCGCTTGTCGGTATAGGCCACGCCCAGCTTGCCGAAGAAGCCGGCCTGCTCGAACGACAGCTCGCCCTTGAAGATGTTCTTGGGCGTGTTGACGACGGTCTTGCCCTTGGTGCGGACCGTGACCTTGCCCGCGCCGTCGACCACGTCGTCCTCGTACTTGGAGTCGTTGTAGGTGTAGGCGCCGTACAGGCTCCAGGCGTCGGTCAGGCGGTAGGTCCCGGCCAGTTCCACGCCCTTGGTCTCGACCGAGCCGACGTTCGACAGCACGGCCGGCAGGCCCAGGATCGGGGCGGCGGTGTTGGCGGCGAGCAGGCGGTTGTCGAAGGCCACGTGATAGACCGCGGCCACGCCCTGGAAGCGCTCGTTGCGATAGCGCGCGCCCAGTTCGAAGGTCTTGGAGCTTTCCGGCTTCAGCGTCTTGGCGACGTAGTCGACCACGGCCTGGCTCTGCGAGCCGAACGGACCGGCGGTGCCCGCCGAGACGAAGGCGCCCAGGTTCTCGGTATAGCCGCCGAACGCTTCGACGTCGGGGCTGAGCTTCCAGACGAAGCCGGCCTGCGGCAGGAAGTTGTCCTTGCTCTCGATCTGGCCGGCCAGCGGGTTGCCGACCACGGTCTTGACGCTGTTGGTGACCTTGATGGCCTTGAAGCCGAAATTGACCTTGAAGGCGTCGCTGATCGTCCACTCGTCTTCGAGGTGGCCGGTCGTGGTCTTGGTCTCGAACGCGTACTGCCACTGGGTGAAGAACGGGTTCTCCTGGAAGTCCAGCGGGTCGCGCGACGGGGCCGCGGCGGTCTCGGCGTAGAAGCGGCGGGCCTGGTTGAAGTGGTTGATCTCGTGCCAGAAGCCGCCGCTGAAGCGGTGCGAACCCAGCGCGACCGCCAGGTCGGCGATCAGGCCGCCGCGGTCGATGTCGTACTCGGTGGTGCGGATCGACAGCGGGGCGGCCGTCGAGCCGGCCGTGCCGAAGCCCGGGCTGGCCAGGTACGGCGTGTACCACAGGCCCTGGCCCTTGTTCTTGTGCTGGTAGGCGGTGGCGTTGAACGTCACGTGCTCGGTGACGTCCAGCTTCAGCGCCGCGCCGTAGAGGTCGTCGTCGCGCACGCCGGCCCCGGCGTAGTAGGCGTCGTCCACGGTCGCGAACGGGGCGGGCAGGGCGGTCCCGGTCTGATAGGCGCGGGCGGCGGCCACGGCCAGGCCCCAGTTCGGCTGGGTGTTGTCCCAGTCGCGGCCCAGGCGCTTGATCATCTCGAACGACAGGTCTTGGTAGTCCTGCTCGCGGCGTTCCGAGCGGTGGTAGAAGCCGGTCAGGTCGCCGCGCTCGCCCAGCGGCATCACGACCTTGGCGTCGTACTGGCGCTGCTTCTGGTCGCCGCCGCCCTTCCATTTGTCGGTCTTCTGGTCGGCGATCGAGATGTAGCCGCGCAGGCCGCCCAGCTGTTCGATGGCGCCGGTTTCGAAGCGGCCGAACACGCGGTGCATATTGTCCGAGCCGCCGGTGACGTCGATCTCGCCGCCCATCGTCTGTTGCGGATCGCGCGAGAAGAATTGCAGCGTGCCGCCCAGGTTCGAGGTCGAGGCCGTGCCGAGGGCGCCCGCGCCCTGGGCCAGCTCGACGCGGCCGATGTTCTCGCTGGCGACGGCGCGGCTGATATGCAGGCCGTTGTRATTGCCGTAGCTCATGTCGCCCAGCGGCACGCCGTCCAGGGTGAAGCCCAGCTGGTTCTGGTTGAAGCCGCGGATCGAGATGCGGGTCGACCACTCGTAGGCGCCGAACGCGTCGGCCGACTGGAAGGTGACGCCCGGCAGCTTGTCGATCGCCTTCAGGGCGCTGGTGCCGGCGGCTTCCAGGCCGATGGCGTCGTCCTTGACCGTCTGGACCTGGCGGCTCTGGCCCTGGCCGATGATGACGACGGCGTCGACCTCGGCGGAGTCAGTCGGAGCGGCGGCGGGAGCCGGAGCCGGGGCGGCGTCGGCGGCCATGGCCTGGCCGGCGATGACGATCAGGAGCGCGCCCGCTGCGGCGCCCAGCATCAGGTGGTTCTTCATGTTTCTTGATTCCCCATGCCGACGCGGGGAGGCGTCGACCTGGGATGCTCGGCTAACAGCGGCCGACGACGGCGCGGCGACGGTTCCGTGTCGACTGTCCGACACTCGCGCGACGACTCGATGACGACGGATCGCCGTCGCGCGCGCCGCCACGATTGCGCAAACCGCCCACGACCGCTATTTCAGCGCCCAATCCCCGAAACCCTCGTCCAGCGAGCACGCGAGCCCTCATGGCCCAGCAATATATTTTCCAGATGCAGGGCCTGACCAAGGCCTATCCCGGCGGCAAGAAGGTCTTCGAGAACATCTGGCTGTCGTTCTATTCCGACGCCAAGATCGGCGTGGTCGGCGTCAACGGCTCGGGTAAATCGACGCTGCTGAAGGTCATGGCCGGCCTGGACAAGGAATTCTCCGGCGAGGCCAAGGCCGCCGACGGCATCAAGCGCGGCTATCTCCCGCAGGAGCCGGTGCTGGACCCGACGCTGGACGTCTGGGGCAACGTCATCGCCGACTGCGAAGACAAGCAGGTCTTCGACAAGTACAACGCGCTCGCGGCCCAGCTCGGTGAGGAATACACCGACGAGCTGATGGAGGAGATGACCAAGCTCCAGGAGATCATCGACGCCCGCGACCTGTGGGACATCGACTCCAAGGTCGAGATGGCGATTAACGCCCTGCGCTGCCCGCCCAACGACGCCAGCATCGCCGACCTGTCGGGCGGTGAGAAGCGCCGCATCGCCCTGGCCCGCCTGCTGCTCAGCAAGCCGGACATGCTGCTGCTGGACGAACCGACCAACCACCTGGACGCCGAGTCGGTGGCCTGGCTGCAGCACCACCTGGAAGACTTCCCGGGCTGCGTCATCCTGGTGACCCACGACCGCTACTTCCTGGATCAGGTCACCAAGTGGACCCTGGAACTCGACCGCGGCAAGGGCGTGCCCTACGAGGGCAACTATTCGGGCTGGCTGGAGCAGAAGCAGAAGCGCGTCGTCCAGGAGCAGTCGGAGTCCGAATCCCGCCAGCGCGCCCTGACCCGCGAACTGGAATGGGTCCGCAGTTCGCCCAAGGCCCGTCAGTCCAAGTCGAAGGCCCGCCTGGCGTCGTACGACGAGATGGTCGCCGCGCAGGAGAACGCCCGCGCCGCCCAGACCCACGCCCACATCCAGATCCCGCCCGGCCCGCGCCTGGGCAGCCTGGTGCTCGAGGTCAACGGCCTGGAGAAGGAATACGGCGACAAGGTGCTGTTCAAGGACCTGTCGTTCCGCCTGCCGCCGAACGGCATCGTCGGCGTCATCGGCCCGAACGGCGCCGGCAAGTCGACGTTGTTCAAGCTGATCACCGGCCGCGAGCAGCCCGACCAGGGCACGGTCAAGGTCGGCGAGACGGTCAAGCTCTCGTTCGTCGACCAGTCGCGCGACGCCCTCGACCCGAACAAGACCATCTGGGAAGAGATCAGCGGCGGCACCGACGTGATGATCGTCGGCAAGCGCGAGATCAACAGCCGCGCCTATGTCGGCAGCTTCAACTTCAAGGGCGGCGACCAGCAGAAGAAGGTCGGCCTGTTGTCGGGCGGTGAGCGCAACCGCGTCCACCTGGCCAAGACCCTGGCCACCGGCGGCAACCTGCTGCTGCTCGACGAACCGACCAACGACCTGGACATCGAAACCTTGCAGGCCCTGGAAGAGGCGCTGGAAGAGTTCGCCGGCTGCGCCGTGGTCATCAGCCACGATCGCTGGTTCCTGGACCGCCTGGCGACCCACATCCTGGCCTTCGAGGGCGACAGCCACGTCGAATGGTTCGAAGGCAACTTCGAAATGTACGAGGAAGACAAGAAGCGCCGCCTGGGCGCCGACAGCCTCATTCCCAAGCGGATCAAGTTCCAGAAGTTCGCGCGATAAGCGGCGACTTCAAGGTCGAACAGCAAGGGGCGGCGCGAAAGCGTCGCCCTTTTTCGCATGCGCGGAAGCGAGGTTGACGAGCGGTTTCGCTTTGCGGCAGAAGGATCAATCTTGGGTAGCGTGCGTTCGTGGACTGCCGCGTCGGGCGCTTGGGGGCGGCCATGACGACAATCAGCGGGACCAACGGAAACGACAACATCGTCGGGACCGAAAACGACGACGACATTTACGGGAACGGTGGAAACGACGTCATCCATGGTGGTGGCGGCAACGACTACGTACGGGCCTATGACGGCGACGATCGTCTCTACGGCGACGCCGGCTACGATAGGCTCAGTGGCGGTGACGGCGCCGACGTCCTTGATGGGGGGGCGGGCGACGACGTGCTGATGTCCACCAACGAGTTGAAGGTCGGGGCGGATGTCCTGATCGGCGGCGCCGGGGCGGATACCTTCTTCTTGGACATTTATTCCGGGGGGCCGAGCAGCAGTCTGGCCAGCACGGATCACATCCGCGACTTCAGCGCGGCCGAGGGCGACCTGATCGACCTCGGCGTTCGCGGCGGGAGGAACGGCGGATACAAATACATGGTGTTTCTCGGCGAGATATCGTCGCCGGGGGGCGTCCCGATCTGGGGCACGGCCCTGCCCAATAGCCTGTCGTACCTGACCACCGGCGTGTGGACGGTGAAGTATGGCGGCGTCACCTACGTAGTCATCGACGGAAATGCCAATCAGTACCTAGACCAATGGGATTTCGTCCTGGCGGTAGATGGCGCGCCGAACATCACGCGGGACTCGTTCCTCAACGGGTCTTCCGGGAACTTTTTGGCCTTCGCCGGCACGACGGGCGCCGACACCTGGACGGGAACGTCCGACGGCGACATCTACTTCGCCTACGGCGGCGCCGATACGATCCACGGCTTGGGCGGCGCCGACACGATCTATGGCGGCGACGGCGACGACACGATCGACGGCGGCGACGGCGATGACGTGTTGAACGGTGGCGCGGGCAGCGACACCATCCACGGCGGCGACGGGGCCGACAAGCTCGACGCCACCGAGGGCGCGAGCGCCGCGGGCGGTCAGAGCGATGTCGACTATCTCTATGGCGACACCGGCGACGATTCGCTGTCCGGCGTCTCCGGCGCCGGTTCGGCGACGCTCGACGGCGGCGATGGCGCCGACATCCTGAGCGGCGGCGCGGCCGACATCCTGATCGGCGGCGCAGGGGCCGACCGGCTGGAAGGCGGGATCTCCCAGTCGGGCGGCGACGGGGCTGACAAGCTCTTGATCAACAACGTGAAAACCGTCACGGGCGGAGCTGGGGCGGACGAGTTCTCGGCGACCATGTCGGTCAATGGCTCCTACCCCAATCCGGCCGTCCCTTCGTATCCAACCATCACCGATTTCAAAGCATCGGAGGGTGATCGGCTGGCGCTCGCGATCTCATCGACGAATAATTCAATCACCGTCTTCCGTGGCCCGGTCAGCGGCGGCTTCGCCCTGCAGGCCGGCAGCGCCTTTTCAACCGATTCCTATGGCCCAGGCATCATCGAGGCCTGGGCCTGGGCAAACGGCGGCGACATCTATCTGATCGTCGATCTTGACCGGTCGGGCACGCTGTCTGGTTGGGATTTCGTGCTGAAGCTGCAGGGTGTCGGAAGTTTCGACCTGGCGGCCTTCGCCGTCTCGAGTCTGGACACCCCCAACGGCATCACCGCCAAGCTTGGCGGCTCGAGCGCGAACGACACCCTGAGCGGCACAACGGCGCCCGACACCTATTACGGCCTGGGCGGCGACGACCAACTGCATGGCGCCGACGGCGATGACCATCTCTACGGCAACGAGGGCGCTGACCAGATCTGGGGCGACGACGGTAACGACTATCTCTACGGCAACCGCGGCGACGATCAGATTCAAGGGGGCGTCGGGAACGACGAGATCTATGGCGGCGCCGGTTCGGATACTATCTACGGCGGCGCCGGCGCCGACAGGATCGACGCCAGCGGCTCGCTCACCGGCGACGCCGACGACGTCAACACGGTCAACATCGTCTACGGCGAGGGCGGCGCCGACCAGATCTCGGGCGGCCCCAGCCTGCGCAACCAACTGCACGGCGGCGACGGCGACGACAGCATCTTCGGCAACGGCGAACTGTGGGGCGACGCGGGCGACGATTACCTGTCCAGCAGCGCCACCAGCGCCGCCACGACGATGCACGGCGGCGACGGCGACGACAGCCTGAACAACTCGTACCAGAGCGGCAAGGCCGTGATGTACGGCGACGCCGGCAAGGACCGCTTCAACGGCGGTTCCTATGACGACGTCATCTATGCCGAGCTGGGCGACGGCTATGTGGCCGCCGGCGCCGGCGCGGACATCATCTACATCTCTGACGTTCGGGCGGGCGAGAAGGTCAGTCTGACCTCGGTCAGTGGAGAGTATGGCGGGGACACCTTCGTGATCACCGGCCCGCTCAGCGCGGCGCTGACGCTATATGGCTATTCCAGCTGGAGCGGCGGTTTCAACGACGACGACCTGCTGGACCTGAGCGCGGCCGCGGGCGCCACGCGCGTGGACCTGAGCCTGACGACCTCCCAGGACGTCGGCATGGGACAGCTGATCCTGATAAGCATCGACAACGTCAAGGCCGGCGACCATGGCTCGGTCCTGCTCGGCGACGCCAACGCCAACCGGCTGATCGGCGGCGCTGTCGGAGACACCCTGAGCGGCGGCGGTGGCGCGGACGTCCTGACCGGCAACGGCGGCGATGACGTGATCGACGGCGGCGACGGCGTGGACGTCGCGGCCTACGGCGGCGCGTCGACGGACTATAGCTGGACGAAGGCGGCCGACGGCGCCTGGACGGTCAAGGATCTGCGGGCCAACGGCGCGGATGGCGCCGACACGGTCCGCAACGTGGAAAGCCTGCGGTTCTCGGACAAGTCCGTGATCCTGTCCTACAGCCTGCCGACGACGGTCGCGACGGCGTTCACCGCCATTCTGCGAGCGCCGGTCGATGGAGAGGCCCAGTTCGCCCTCGGGGCCGACCTGTCCGGCAAGATCGGCGTCAGCCTGTCGACGGCGGGCGCGATCGCCGAAATCGTCAAGGCCGCCGACGCCACGACCTCGGTGGCGGCGATGGCCTACGAGTTCTTCACGGGCAAGATCCCCAGCCTGGGCGGGATCGACTACCTCGTCTCGCCGACCGGGCCGAACGCCAACAACCTCAACAGCGCCTACTACCAGAGCTTCAACCTGGAAAACCGCTACATCAACTTCGCGGTCAATCTGGGCAAGCTGGGCGAGGGCAAGGACGCGTTCGCGGCCAAGTACGGATCGCTGAGCCTCTTCGACGCCACGCGCGAGGCCTATAAGACG
>NZ_JBFUJD010000065.1:0-32599 GCF_056401555.1 Caulobacter sp. P4_E5 | reverse complement strand
GTCCCCAGCGGTTCTCCGGCACGGAAATGACTGACGCCCCCTGAGCGGCCTTGGCGTCGGCGGCGGCGCGGTCGACCGACTTGGCCGTGATCACGACCGAAGGAAGGACGGCAGGGTTCGGGAAGGCATGGTCGCGCTTGGCCACGCCGCGGGTCACCTGCAGATAGCAGAGGCCCTCGCGCACCTTGTTGCGCCGAACGGCCTCGCGCAGCACCAGGGTCAGGGAGGCCTCGCTCATCGGGTGGGCGATGCGCAGCTCGTCCAGGCTGCGCCACAGGCGAGCGAAATGGCCCTCGGCGTCGGCCAACTTGCCGTCGAACACCGCCCAGACCTCGTAGACGCCATCGGCCAGCTGGTAGCCGCGATCCTCGATATGGACGACGGCCTCGCCGTGACGCACGAAGCGGCCGTTCACATAGGCGAAACGCGACATCTACTCTTCCTCTTCCGCCCGGGCTCCGGCGACGCCCAGGGATTTTAGCTTCCGGTGCAGCGCCGAGCGCTCCATGCCGATGAAATTGGCGGTCCGCGAGATGTTGCCGCCGAACCGCAGGATCTGGGCGTTCAGGTATTCGCGCTCGAACAGTTCGCGGGCCTCGCGCAGAGGCAGGGCGATAATCCGCTCGGCGCCRATCGCCCCGGCGTTGCCCGCGCTGGGCTGATCGGCGCCCGCCAGCATCTCGGCCGTGATCACGTCGCCCGGCTCGCCCGAGGCCAGGATCAGCATCCGCTCGACGTTGTTGCGCAACTGGCGGACGTTGCCCGGCCAGGTCTGGACCTGCAGCGTGGCCAGAGCATCCTCGCCCAACTTGCGGCGTTGAAGCCCCGTCGCCTCGCTGATGCGGTCGATGAAGAAGTTGATCAGCTCCGGAATGTCCTCTCGACGCTCGGCCAGGCCCGGCACACGCACGGGCACCACGTTCAGGCGATGGAACAGGTCCTCACGGAAGCGACCGGCGGCGATCTCGTCGCGCAAGTCGCGAGCGCTGGACGAGATCACGCGGACGTCGACCTGGACATCATTGTCACCGTCAACACGACGGAAGCGCTGTTCGACCAGAACCCGCAGAATCCGGCCCTGCGTCTCGCGCGGCATGTCGGCCACCTCATCGAGATAGAGGGTGCCGCCGTGGGCGCGTTCGAACACACCGATCTTGCGCGGGCGACCGCCCTCGCCTTCCTCGCCGAACAGCTCCACATCCAGCCGCTCAGGCGCCATGCCCGCGGCGCTCACGGCCACGAACTCCTGACGAGAGCGGGCGCTGGCGCCGTGGATCAGGCGCGCCACCAACTCCTTGCCCGCGCCGGGCGGGCCGGAGACCAACACGCGGCTATTGGCGGGCGCGACCTTCAGGATCAGCTGACGCAACGCCTGGGCCGGGGCCGACTTGCCGATCAGGCCGTCGGGCGCGAGGGTCTGGGTGCGCAGGCGGCGGTTCTCGCGGCGCAGGCCGGCGGCTTCAAGCGCGCGCTCGACCACCATCAGCAGCCGGTCGGACTTGAACGGCTTTTCCAGGAACTCGTAGGCGCCGCGTTTGATGGCGCTGACGGCCGTCTCGATATTGCCGTGGCCGGAAATCATGATCACCGGCAAGTCGGCGTCCAGTCCCTTGACCATGTCCAGCAGCTCGAGGCCGTCCATGCCGCCGCCCTGCATCCAGATATCCAGGACCAGCAGAGCGGGCTTGCGCGCCCGGATCGCGGCCAGGGCCTGATCCGAATCCGCCGCCGTTCGCACCGCGTAGCCCTCATCTTCGAGGATTCCGGCCACCAGCTCGCGGATGTCGGCCTCGTCATCCACAACAAGAACGTCGGCGCTCATATCATCTCCTCAACGCTACTCTGGGCCGCGACGGCCAGGCGCGCTGTCGTCGGAAACTTCAGGATCACGCGGGCTCCGGGGGGCTCGCGCGCGTCGGTGAGGACCAGGCTACCGCCATGGTCCTCCATGATCCGCTTGACGATGGCCAGGCCAAGGCCCGTCCCCTTCTCGCGGGTGGTCACATAGGGTTCGGTCAAGCGGTCGCGGTCCTTGGCGGGCAGACCCACGCCATTGTCCTCGACCGTCACACACAGATCGTCGGCGTCCGAGACCAGGGTCGCGGTGACTCGTCCGCGCAGCCCAGGCTCGGCCGAACGCCGCGATCCTACGGCCTCGCCGGCGTTTTTCAGGATGTTGGTCAGAACCTGGCCGATCATCCGTTCGTCGCTGGTCACCCAGACATCCTCTCCGCCCGGCTCTTCCAGCTTCACCTCGATCTCGGCGTCCTGGAAGCGCTGGGCGAAGACCGCCTGGCGCAGCATCTCGGTCAGATTGGCCGGCTCGAAGCGCGGCGCGGGCATGCGGGCGAAGGCCGAGAACTCGTCGACCATCCGGCCGATGTCACCGACCTGACGGATGATCGTCTCGGTGCAGCGATCGAAAGTCTCCAGATCGCTGGCGATCTCCTTGCGGTATTTGCGGCGCAGGCGTTCGGCCGACAGCTGGATCGGCGTGAGTGGGTTCTTGATCTCGTGGGCGATCCGGCGCGCCACGTCCTTCCAGGCGGCGTTGCGCTGGGCGGCCACAAGACGGGTGATGTCGTCGAAGGTCAGCACTAGGCCTTGGGCCACGTGGCCCGCGGCGCGCACTCGCAGGCGGCGGGTCTCGCCCTCGCGCATGATGTCGACCTCGACGTCGGTGTCGGGGCGACTTTCCTGCAGCGCCTCCATCACGGTCGCGAACTCGGGCGCGAGTTGGATCAGGTCGATGCCCAGGGCGTTGTCGGGCAGGCCCAACAGGGTCACCGCGCGGCCGTTCACGGCGGAGACCTTGCCGCGCTCGTCTAGACTGACCACGCCCGCGCTGACGCCCGACAGCACGGTTTCGATGAACTGACGCCGGCTCTCGGCGTCGAGACTGGCGGCCTTCAGCGCCGCCTGCTGCAACTGCAGTTCGCTGGTCATCATGTTGAAGGCGTTGGAGAGCGCGCGGATCTCCTCGGGGCCGGTATCGGCCTCGACACGGGCGTCGAGATCGCCGCCGGACACCCGCCCGGCCGCCTCGACCAGACCCGCGACCGGACCCGCGATCGAGTTGGCCGCGGCGATGCCCACCCAGATGGCGGCCACCAGCACCAGCAGGGCCGTTTCCAGATAGCTGAGACCGAAGATCGCCTGGATGCGGTCGCGACTACGCTCGGCATCGCGGTAGGAGACGAGGGCGTCCTGGGTTTCGATCAAGTGGGTCAGGATGCCCTTCTCGATCGGGCGAACAACATAAAGGTAGGCGTCCGGGAAGGCCTTTAGCTTGTAGAGCGCGCGGAACAGGTCGGCGGACACGAAGCGCTGGGCGGTGACCTCGCCGCTGTCGGTCGCCTCGTAGCTGGTCGGCGGCGGCGCCAGGAATGGCGGGGCGTCCTTGAGTTCGGCGCGCGCCAGGATGCGGCCATCACGATCCAAGACATAGGCGGCGGCGAAGCCGTTGGCCTTGGTCTCCTCACCCAGGAAATGGCCAAACGCCACCGGCGAATGGGCCAGCGCCGGCGCGGCCTCGTTGAGGTTCGCCGCCATCGGCCCGATGTGCTCGGAGATATATTTGGTCTGTTGCTCGACGTACGAATTGGCGACCTTGGCTGAATTGCCGACCACGGTCTGGACCCGCTGGCTGAACCAGCCGTCGACGCCGCGGTTGACCAGCACGCCGAAGAAGAGGGCCACAATCAACGCCGGGGCGACGGCGGCCACCGAGAACAGGCCCACAAAGCGCAGGTGCAGGCGAGCGCCGGCGTCGCTGGCCCGGGCGTCGATCAGATCGTAGAGCCGCAGGCCGACCACGGTGGCCACGCCCAGGATCAGCACCAGGTTGAAACCCAGCACCACCAGAATGACCGTGCTGGCCGTGCTGATCGAATCGGTGCTCGGGGGCGACGAGGCCAGCGCCACGCCCGCGACGGTCAGGACGACCGCCAAGGCATAGCCGCCGCCGGTCAGGTAGCGCGACCGCAGGAGCTCTCGCCACCAGGCCCGGCTGAACCGGGTCGGCGGGTCTTCCGATCCCGTCGCGTAAGCCACTGAAGACATCGTCGCGGAGTTTAGGAGCGTGTGTCCTAAATTCAACAGTTATGTGCCGTGAAAGCTTCAGCGGCTAGCGACGACCCCGCGTCATCTCCACGCCCAGGTCCTGGATCTTCTTGCGCAAGGTGTTTCGGTTAAGGCCGAGGATCTCCGCGGCCCGCACCTGGTTGCCGCGCGTCGCCGACAGGGTCAGCTGGATCAGCGGCCGCTCCACTTCCTCGAGGATGCGATCATAGAGGCCGGGCGGCGGCACGCCGTCGGGTTGGTCGGCGAAATGCGAGGCCAGGTGGCGCTCGACCAGGGTCGACAGGGTCAGCGGCCCTTCTTCCGAACGCACGGCCGGCGTATGGTCCTGCAGTTCGCGATCGACGATCCGGGCGGTGATCAGTTCCTCGGCGTACAGAGCGCACATCCGGCGCATCAGGTTCTCGAGCTCGCGGACATTGCCGGGCCACGGATGGGTCTTCAGGCGATCGAGCGCGCTTTGGTCGATAGTCTTGGCGGGCAAGCCCTCGCGCGCGGCCCGCAGCAGGAAGGTGCGAGCTAGGTCCGGAATGTCCTCGACCCGATCGCGCAGCGGCGGCAGGCGCACGGGGGCGACGTTCAGGCGGAAGAACAGATCCTCGCGGAACAGGCCCTGCTGGATCAGACCGCGCAGGTCGCGATTGGTGGCGGCGATGATCCGGACGTTCGGCCGGCGGCCGGTCTTGGGGTTGATCACCGGCTCGGTGCCGTCGATCACCCGCAACAGGCGGGTCTGGGCGTCTAGCGGCATGTCGCCGATCTCGTCCAGGAACAGGGTGCCGCCATCGGCCTCGACCAGGCGGCCGTTGTCGCCGTCTCCACGCCCGAACAGCTCGACCTCGACCCGCTCGCGCGGCACGGCGGCCAGGTTGAGGACCACGAACTTGCCGTCGCGACGACGTCCCAATTCGTGCAAGGCGCGGGCGACCAGCTCCTTGCCGGTGCCGCTTTCGCCGAGGATCAGGACCGTCAGGTCGGCCCCGACCAGGCGGGCGATCGTCCGATAGACCTCCTGCATCGGCGCCGAGCGGCCAATCAGCGGCAAGCGCTCGTCACGCATGGCGCGGGCCTGAGCCTTGGAGGCCTCGGCGTCGGCCGGACGCGACAAGGCCCTGCGGGCCGCCGCGGTGACGTCGTCCAGGTCGAACGGCTTGGAGATGTATTCGAACGCGCCTGCGTCAGCGGCGTTGACCGCTGTCAGCAGGGTGTTTTGGGCGCTCATCACGATGATCGGCAGCTTGGGCCGCTCCTTGCGAATGCGCGGCAGCACGTCGAACACGTTCTCGTCGGGCATCATCACATCGGTGACGACCAGATCGCCTTCCCCGTCCGTAACCCACTTCAGCAAGGTGGTGGCGTTGCCCGTGGCGCGCACCTGATAACCTAGGCGCGTGAAGGCCTGGCTGAGCACCAGACGCACCGAGCTGTCGTCGTCGGCGATCAGGATCTTCTTGCTCGCGGCGTTCATGCTCAGGCGTCTCCGGCAACGGTTTCGGGGGCCACCGGCAGCAACACACGGAACACCGTGCGGCCCGGCTCGGATTCGAAGTCGATCAGACCGCCGTGGGCGGTGACGAGTTTGGTGACCAGGGCCAGGCCCAGGCCCGTGCCGTTGGCCTTGGTGGTGACGAACGGTTGGAACAGGTGGTCGCGCAGGCTGGCCGGAACCCCGGGCCCGTTATCGATCACCTTGACCTCGATCGGCGCGCCGCTGGCGGTCTTGCCGTCAGCGCCGCGCACCCGCACGCCGGGGCGCCAAGCGGTGTGGATCGAGATCTGACCGCGATCGTCGCCCCGCATATGGGCGGCCTCGGCGGCGTTCTTGGTCAGATTCAGGAAGATCTGGATCAGGTGATCCTCGTCGCCCCAGACCTGTGGCAGCGAGGGATCGTAGCTTTCCTTCATCTGCAACCCGTCGGCGACGCCGTTGGCGGTTAGGGCCCGCACACGGTCCAGCACCTGGTGGATATTGACCGGTTCGCGCGGGGTCGGGACCTCTTCGGAGAAGGCCTCCATGCGATCGACCAGGCGACGGATGCGATCGGTCTCGTCGACGATCAGCTGGGCCAGCGGCTGGTCGACGGCGCTGGCGCCGGTCTTCAGCAATTGGGCCGCGCCGCGGATGCCGGCCAGGGGATTCTTGATCTCGTGCGCCAGCATCTTGCCCAGGCCCACCACCGAGCGAAGGCCGGCGGCGTCCGCGGCCTTGTCGACGCCCAGGACGCCCTTCACGTGCAGGGTCAGCAGCACAGAACCGTCGCCTAGCGGCGCAGCGGCGCCGTCGGCTTCGAACGGTGGTTGGCCGAACAGATTGACCTCGACGCCGTGCTCGCGAACCAGAGCGCCTTCGAAGATCGCGCGGTCCAGCAACGCCACCAAGACCGAACCCGGCGGAAGGGCCGCGCGGAACCGACCGCGCGCCAACAGGGAAAGGCCGTGACCGAACAGCGCCTCGGCGGCTTCGTTGACCGCCACCAGCCCGCCGTCGCGATCGACCACCAAAGCGGGCTCGGGGCTGAGGTCGAAGGCGGCGGCCTTCAAGGCTTCGGGGGCGACGCCGCCCAGGACGCGGGCACGGTCGGTCATGCGGCTAGTCTCCGGCCCGCCAGCCACAGGTCGCGCAAGGCGGCCTCCACGGCGGCGGGATCTTCAAGGCGACACAGGGTGGCGCGAGCGGCCCGGCGCGCCTCGGCCGTTTCCGGCCATGGCGCGGCCTCGATGTACGAGGCCAGATGCTTGCGGAACATCTTCAGACCCAGACGCTCGCCGTAGAACTCGAGGCTGCGTCGGAAATGGGTGACCGCGATGGCCAGGCGCTCCTCGGCGTCCGGCTCGACGAAACCTCGACCTTCGAGGGCGGCTTCGATCGCGCCGGCGATCCAGGGGCGCCCATAGACGCCTCGGCCAATCATCACGCCGTCGGCGCCCGACTGTTCCAGCGCCCGGCGAGCGCTGTCGCCATCGACGATGTCGCCGTTGACGAGAACCGGCACCGAAACCGCCCTCTTCACCGCCGCGACGGCGCTCCAGTCGGCGACGCCCTTGTAGAATTGATTGCGCGTGCGGCCGTGCACCGTAATCGCCTTGGCCCCCACGGCCTCGGCGCGGGCGGCGATCTCCGGCGCGTTGAGGCTGGAGTCGTCCCAGCCAAGGCGCATCTTGACGGTCACTGGCACGTCGACCGCCTGAACGGCCGCGGCGACCAAGGCCTCGGCCAAGTCCGGTTCGCGCATCAAGRCCGAGCCGCAGGCTGCGCCGGCGGCGACCTCCTTGGCAGGGCACCCGAAGTTCAGGTCGATGATCTCGGCGCCGGCGTCCTGGGCCATGCGAGCGCCCTGGGCCATGAACGCGATATCGCGCCCGACCAGCTGGATGACGGTCAGGAGCAGACCTTCGCCGACCGCCGCGCGGCGCACCACGTCGGGCCGTCCCCGCGCGAACTCCGCGCTGGCTACCATTTCCGTCGCCACATAAGGCGCGCCGAGCGCCGTGGCCGTTTCTCTGAAGGGCAGGTCCGAGACCCCGGTCATGGGCGCGATCCACACCCGACCAGGGATTTCGACCCCGCCGACTTCGAGCTTGTTGCTCATTTTGTGATCATCCCCGTCGCTGTCTTTTTAGGCATATTGTGCGGCGCAGTAAAGCCCGGATCGCCAGAGGCCTTCTCGATCGTCTCGATCGGATGAGAAGGCCTCTGAACCAAAGAGACCGCCCGTCCCGATCGGGACGGGCTATGGACAAGCGCGGCCACCGGACTAAACAGCCGCCATGACCTTTTCCGCCGTGATCGTCGCCGCCGGCTCGGGAACCCGCGCTGGACCCGGCCAGGCCAAGCAATGGCGACCCGTGGCGGGTAAAGCGGTTCTCCGGTGGTCCGTCGAGGCTTTCCTGGCGGCCGGCGCGGCGAATATCATCATCGTAACGACCCAGGATGGGGAAAAGGCGCTGACCGAGGTGCTGGCGGGCCTTTCCGGTTGGCGCGCGGCGCGCGGCGGCGCGACCCGGGCGCTGTCTGTCCAGTCGGGCCTCGCGGCCCTGGCGCATCGTCCTGAGAACGAGCCAGTGCTGATCCATGACGCCGCCCGCCCCTTTCTCAGCGGCGCGACGATCCAAGGCGTTCTGAAAGCGCTCGAGTCGGCCGACGCCGCCCTGCCCGCCCTGCCCGTCGCCGATACGCTCAAGCGCGCCGAGCCTGGCGGCAATCCGGTGACGACCTCGCGCGAGCATCTCTRGCGCGCTCAGACGCCCCAGGCCGTACGGCGTAAGACGCTGATCGACGCCTATGCCGCCTGGCCTGGCGGAGAACCGACCGACGATGCTCAGGTCATCGAGGCCGGCGGCGGCCGCGTGGCGATCGCGCCAGGCGATCCGCTCTTGATGAAACTCACCTATCCCGAGGACTTCGCCATGGCCGAACGGCTCGCCGGCGCCGCGCGCATCACTCGAGTCGGCCAGGGCTTCGACGCCCACCGCTGGGGTCCGGGCGAGGAAGTCTGGCTGTGCGGTGTGGCCATCAAGCACGACGAGACCCTAATCGGCCATTCCGACGCCGACGCCGGTCTGCACGCTCTGACCGACGCTATCCTGGGCGCGATCGGCGAAGGTGACATCGGCGACCATTTCCCGCCGACCGATCCGAAGTGGAAGGGCGCGGCCTCCGACCTGTTCCTCAAGCACGCCGCCGAACTGGTGACGGCCAAGGGCGGCGCAATCGTCAATGTCGACGTGACCCTGATCTGCGAACGTCCGAAGATCAAACCGCACCGCCAGGCCATGCGCGAACGCCTAGCCGAGATCCTCGGACTTTCCGTCGACCGGGTCAGCGTCAAGGCCACGACCACTGAAAAGATGGGCTTCACTGGCCGCGGCGAAGGACTTGCGGCCTCGGCCGTCGTGGCGGTCGAGACGCCGGCCTGAACGAGCTAAGCTGAGGCCGCGAATCCGGAGAGCCGCATGTTCCCGCTGGACATCCAGACCCTGTCCCGGCTGCTGATCGACGAAGCGCGTGGCAAGTCGCTGCGCCTGGTGGCGGCCGAGAGCTGCACCGGCGGGCTCGTAGCCGGAGCGATCTGCTCGATCTCCGGCGCCTCCGACGTCTTCGAGCGCGGCTTCGTCACCTATACCAACCGCGCCAAGTCCGAGATGCTGGGTGTGCCGGGCGACCTTATCGCCGACCACGGGGCCGTGTCCGAGCCGGTGGCGCGAATGATGGCCGAAGGCGCCCTGCGCGAGAGCAACGGCCACGTCGCGGTCGCCGTCACGGGAATCGCCGGGCCGGGAGGCGGCACACCGCTGAAGCCGGTCGGAACAGTCCACTTCGCCGTTGCTCGCGCCAACCGCTCGGTCGTGCATCGGCACGAACGGTTCGAGGGCGAGACTCGCGAGGCGGTGCAGCTGGCGGCCGTGCGAACCGCCCTCGAAATGCTCCGCGAGGCGGTGGCCTAGTGCCCGAGGTCGCGCCCAGCGACTGGAGGCGCTTCGCTGGCGTCAATCTCTCGCAACGGGCGCTGAAGGCCGCCGCCGCCCGCAAGACCGAGATCCGCCACACCATCCGCGTCTCGGCCGCCGTCGGCGCCGCCTTCGCCCTGGCGACACTGCTGCGCCTGCCGCAGGGCTATTGGGCAGTCTTCACCGCCGTCATCGTGGTGCAGTCCAGCCTAGGCGCGACCATCACCGCCTCGGTCGAGCGATTCATGGGCACAGTGGTCGGAGCGCTCGCCGGGGCGGCGGCGGCCTATTTCCACGCGCGCTGGCCGCAGTTTGGAGGGCTGATCCTCTGTGTGACCGTCGCACTGCTGGCGTTCGTGGTTTCGGTCCGTCCGGCGCTGAAGGTGGCCCCGGTCACCGCCGTGATCATGCTGATCGGCACGACAACGCACATGGATCCGCTACTCGCCGCTGCCTGGCGAGTGGCCGAGATCACGGTCGGCAGCCTCGTCGGGGTCGCCGCCACCCTGCTGATCTTCCCGGCCCGCGCCCATACTTCGGTCGTCTCGAGCGTCCAGAAGATCGCCGGCCTGCAGGCCCATATTCTGGACAGCCACGTTCTGATGCTGCGAGGAACCCCCGGGCCCACCGACTATCTCAAGGCTCAGGACGATCTGCGCGCGGCGCTGGCCAAGCTGCAGACCGCGGTGACCGAGGCCGATCGCGAGAGCGCCAGCAAGCTCAGCGACCGCTCCGTCTCCGAGGCCCTGCCCCGGACGCTCTGGCGGCTCCGCAACGACACCGTGATGGTCGGGCGGACACTGCACGAGCCTCTGCCCGCCGCCGACCTGGCCCCGGCCGCCGCCGACATGCTGGAGGCCAGCGCGCGCTTCCTGCGCGGAACGGCCGATCTTCTGGCCAAAGGCCCGTGGCCTGATCGCATCGCCTTCGCCGAGGCTCACCAAGCGTTTCAGGTCTGCGTCGAGCGGCTGCGCGCCAACGGCGTGACCCGCGACCTCGAATTCGACGACGCCGCGCGGGTGTTCGGTTTGGTCTTCGCGATCGAGAACCTGTTCGCCAACCTTGGCGATTTCGAGGAGCGGATCGAAGAGGTCGTTCGGAAGAAGGACTAAGCCTTCGCGCCGTAAACCTGCCGCGCGCGATCCTCGAAACAAGCGATCAGCTTATTGGCGGCCTTGTCGATATTGGCGGCCAGAAGGGCGTCGAGCATCGCGGACTTGAAGGCGAAGTCGATCACGAACTCGACGCGGGTGACCTCGCCCYCCGGAACAAAGCGCCAGCCATTGGCCAGCCGCTTGAACGGGCCGTACAGCAGGCTGACATCGATGCTCAGCGCCTCGCGATCACGGCGGACGCGGGTGGCGAACTTCTCGCGCAAGAACGAGAAGCCGACCTGGGCCTCGGCGTCGACCGTGCTGACGGGGCCGTCGGCGCGACCGTTCCAGGTGCGCATGCCGGTGATCCACGGCACGAACTTCGGATAGGTCTCGACGTCCCCGACGAGGTCGAACAGCTGTTCGGGCGCGTACGGCAGCACCCGCGTGACGACGTGGCGGTGCAAGGCTTTACGCGGAGCGGGCGTCGAGGGCCCGGCGGGCCGCCTGAAGCTTGGCGAAGTCCTCGCCCGCGTGGTGCGACGAGCGGGTCAGCGGGCTGGACGAAACCATCAGGAAGCCCTTGGCGCGGGCGATCGCCTCGTAGGCCTTGAATTCCTCGGGCGTCACGAAACGGTCGATCGCCGCGTGCTTGCGGGTCGGCTGCAGGTACTGGCCGATGGTGATGAAGTCGACACCGGCCGAGCGCATGTCGTCCATCACCTGCATGACCTCTTCCTTGGTTTCACCCAGGCCAACCATCAGGCCGGACTTGGTGAACTGGGAAGGATCGCGCTCCTTCACCCGCTCCAGCAGACGCAGCGAATTGTAGTAGCGCGCGCCGGGGCGAATCTTCAGATAGAGGCGCGGCACCGTCTCGAGGTTGTGGTTGAAGACGTCCGGCTTGGAGTCGATCACCACGTTCTCGGCGCGGTCCTTGCGCAGGAAGTCCGGCGTCAGGATCTCGATGGTCGTGCCCGGCGCGGCCGCGCGGATGGCCGTAACCACCTCGGCGAAGTGGCGAGCCCCGCCGTCAAGGAGATCGTCGCGGTCGACCGAGGTGATGACCACGTGCTTGAGGCCCATCTTGGCGACGGCCTCGGCCACGCGGCGCGGCTCGTCGGGATCCAGCTGAGTCGGCAGGCCGGTGGTGACGTTGCAGAAGGCGCAGGCGCGGGTGCAGATCTCGCCCATGATCATCATGGTCGCGTGCTTCTGGCTCCAGCACTCGCCGATGTTCGGGCAGGCCGCTTCCTCGCAGACCGTGGTCAGCTTGTGCTCGCGCACGATGCTCTTGGTCTCGTTGTACTGGCCCGAACCGGGCGCGCGCACGCGCAGCCAGTCGGGTTTGCGAAGCACCGGCGTATCGGGGCGGTTCTGCTTTTCGGGATGGCGCGCCGCCCGGTCTTCCGAGCCGCGAGCCTTCAGGGTGTCGATCACCGTGGCCATGGCGCCTAAATCGGTCTTCTTGCCCTCCGGATCAAGCGCTTGATCTTGCTTAAGGCGACGACGCGCGAAATGACTGGGCCATATGCGTCGCCGCCTTCTCGCTATCGCCCTCGCCTTGACCGTCTCCGCCTGCAGCGACGGGGCCTCGCGCGCGCCGTTCGCCGAGACGCGGACACCGCCTTCGCTGAGCGCCCGCTTCTATCCGCCGCAAGGCTGGGCCTGGGGTTTCGTCCGTAGCGGCGAGGGCCTGATCCAACGCTACGGCGTTGCCTCTCCCCCAGTCACGCCTCGCGCCACGATCCTGATCCTCACCGGTTACAGCGAAAGCGCCGAGGCCTGGTTCGAGACGGTCTCGGCGCTGAACGCGCGGGGCTTCACCGTCTGGGTTTTGGAGCGCCAAGGTCAGGGCGGGTCGGAGCGAACCACCCCCTGGCGTGATCTTGGTCATGCCGACAGTTTCGAGCCCGATGTCGCCGTGGTCCGCGCCCTGACCAAGGGGGTAGTCCGACCGCGCATCGACATTCCTTTCGTGGTGCTCGGTCATTCCGAAGGCGGCCTCGTCGCCTTGCGCGCGGCGGAGCAAGGCCTGGCGATGGACGGCCTCGTCCTGTCCTCGCCCGCCTTCGGCCTGACCGCCCTGCCCCGGCCACGCGCGGACTTTGCGCGCTTCACGCCGGCCATGCGGGCCTTGCGCCTGGGATGGATCCGCACCCCGGACCAGCCCGGCTGGCGACGCGACGGTCCCGACGGCGTCCAGTCCGGCGCGACCCATGACGCGCAACGCGGCAAGGTTCAGGCCGCCTGGATGCTGGCCAATCCCGATCTGAGGATGGGGGGGCGCAGCCTGGGCTGGTTCGCGGCCTTCTTCGACGCCTCGGAAGCCGCCGCCCGCGATATCCGCAAGGCCGCCGCCCCGACCCTGATGCTCGACGCCGGCAAGGACAAGGCGGTCACCGCCACGCCGCAAGGCCGCCTCTGCGCCGCGATGCCCGACTGCCAGGAGACCCGCTATCTCGCGGCCGGCCACGACCTGCACATGGAATCGGACGCCGTCCGGGAGCCGTGGCTGGCGGCGATCGTCGAATTCACCCGCGCTCGCGCCGACGCCAAGGCCTTGTCCCGCAGGGGCTGATCCTCACGGTTCGTGACTCTTTCTTGCAAAGCCGGACCTTCCCCGGCAGACTCGGCGTTTAACGAACGAGGGCGCCTTTTGCTCTTCGGGGAGGTTTCGCCGGCATGCCGGTAGCTTACGATCCGCAAGTTGGCCGCAAGGCCATCTTCGACGCGCTCATCGACGCTCGCGATAAGTATGGCGCCAAGAAAGCGATCCTGGAGGACCAGGACCGCAATCCGCTCAGCTATACGGACCTGATCCGCGCCAGCTTCGCCCTGGGCCGCAAGATCGCCGCGATGACCAAGCCGGGCGAGCACGTCGGGGTGCTGTTGCCGTCAGGCGCCGGGTCGGTGGTGACCTTCTTCGCCCTGCACGCCTTCGGCCGCGTGCCGACCATGCTGAACTTCACGGCGGGCCTGCGGAACATCAAGGCCGCCTGCAAGCTGGCCCAGATCAAGCGCGTGCTGACCGCCCACAAGTTCATCGAATTGGGCAAGCTGCACGACATCATCGACTGCGTCAGCCAGCAGGCCGAAATCACCTATCTGGAAGACGTCCGCGCCACGATAGGCCTACCCGACAAGCTGTTCGCGGCCGCGGCCGGCTTCTTCCCCCGCCAGTTTCGCGCCCCGGCCAAGCCGTCGGACAAGGGTGTGGTCCTGTTCACCTCGGGCAGCTTCGGCGCGCCGCGCGGCGTGGTGCTGACCCAGGAAAACCTGGTCCAGAACGCGATGCAGATCGCGGCGCACATCGAGCTCGATCCCGACTGGGTGATGTTCAATCCGCTGCCGGTGTTCCACTGTTTCGGCCTGACGGGCGGGGTCATCCTGCCGATCCTGACCGGCATGAAGGCGTTTCAGTATCCCTCGCCCCTGCACACCAAACAGATCCCGCCGCTGATCAAGGACGCCAAGGCCTCGATCCTGCTGGCGACGGACACCTTCGTGAACCAGTACGCCCGCGCTTCCGACGCCGACGAACTGGGCGCCTTGAAGTTTATCGTCTGCGGGGCCGAGAAGGTGCGCGACGAGACCCACGCCCTGATCGCCGAGCGCTTCGGCGGCGTGCCGGTGCTGGAGGGCTATGGCGCCACCGAGGCCTCGCCGGTCATCGCGGTCAACAAGCCGACCGACAATCGACCCGGCACCGTGGGCGGCCTGCTGCCCGGCCAGGAAATCCGTGTCGAGCCCGTGGAAGGCATCGCCGAGGGCGGGCGCTTCTTCGTGCGCGGCCCCAACATCATGGCGGGCTATTTGCGCGAAGACGGCGGCGTCGACGCGCCCGAGGACGGCTGGCACGACACCGGCGACGTGGTCACCGTGACCGACGACCAGTGGATCACCATCAAGGGTCGCGTGAAGCGCTTCGCCAAGATCGGCGGCGAAATGGTCTCCCTGACCGCGGCCGAAGACCTGGCCTCGGCCGTTTGGCCCGACGGCCGCCACGCTGTCATTTCGATGCCCGACAAGAAGAAGGGCGAGAAGCTGGTTCTGATCACCGATCGTCACGACGCCGATGTCGGTCCTCTGGTCGCCCATGCCCAGACGATCGGCGCCCCTGAACTGGCCGTGCCGCGCAAGATTCTCAAGGTGCCGCAGGTGCCGGTGCTGGGCAGCGGCAAGACCGATTATGTCGCGATCCAGCGCATGGCCGAGACAGACACACGCGCCGCCTAAGGCGCCATTCCCTTTCCGGTCTTTCAGTAAGCGTCGAGCCGCAAGAGCTCACAGCGTTCGCATCAAGGAAGGACACAGAATGGAACGTCTCACCGTCTGGGCGCCGCGCGTGCTCAGCCTGCTCCGCATTATCGCCGCCCTGCTCTTCATGGAGCACGGCCTGATGAAGGTCTTCCACTTCCCCGCGGCTCAGCCGGGCGCGCCGGATCCGTTGCCGCCAATGCTGGTGGCGGCGGCCTGGCTGGAGATCATCGGCGGCGGCCTGTTGGTTCTCGGCCTCTTCACGCGACCGGTGGCCTTCGTCCTGTCGGGACAGATGGCGGTGGCCTATTTCCTGGCCCACGGCAGCAAGGGCTTCTGGCCCGCGCTAAATGGCGGCGAGGCGGCGATTCTGTTCTGCTTCGTCTTCCTCTATCTGGTGTTCCAAGGCCCCGGCGAATGGAGCCTCGACGCCCAGGTGCGCAAGCGGCCCTAGAAGACGCCGCCCAGGGCTTCCAGCTCCGCGCGGAAGCCCTGTTTGCGACCGTGCATGGCGCGCAGGTCAGCGACGAAGACCTGATGGTCGGGATGTTCGCCATAGTCCGCGATCATCGCCGAAAGCGACTCGGCTTCCAGCAACTGGCGCGCCGCGTCGGCGTAACGCGTCGCGACGCCGTAGGTCAGCACGTACTGGATCGAAGCCCGCAGCAGCAGCGTCGCCGCCAAAGGATAGGCCCCTTCCAGCCGTCGCGCCGCCTCGGCCATGAGGATCTCGTCTGCGCCGTTGATCTCTCCGGAACGGGTCAGCACCAGCCGCGACGCCGCCGCCAAGTCGGGCCAGGAGACCAGGAAGGCTAGCGCCGTGTCGAAGCGCGGGAAACGCTTGGCGACGAGCTTGGCCTGATCCTCCGCCTCGACGTCGTCGAAATCCGGCAGGCCTTTCAGATAGGCCCGCAGGCGCGGGATCGACAGCGTGGCCTCGAAGTCCGCCCAGCGGCGTTTCTGGGCCTCGTCATGATGTCCGGTCGCATCCAGGGCCTCGAGCATCGCCTCTTCCCAGGCCCCGCGTTCCTCAAGGCTGCTGGCGTGGCGGCCACGTTGCTCGCTGGGCGCACCGGCCTGCAGGGTCGCCAGGGCGTCTTCCCCTCGCCCCGCCGCGAGCAGCCGGCGGGCGATCTCGGCCGAGACCAAGGGCGTACGCCGCAGCTCCGGGGCGAAGGTGGCTTCGAAGGCGTCGACATCGCCGCTGGCGTCGGCCAGCCGGCGCAGAGCGTCCTTGTAGATCGCGCCCTGGGCGTCGAACGTATGCGTCGAGCGGGGCGCGCGGGCGGCCAGCATCTTTTCCAGCGTCTCGCGCAGATGGGCTTGGCCGTTGGGGCCCAGCGCGAGGCCCAAGGCGCCGATCAACGGACCGAATTGGGCGTAGTCGTCGCGGCGCAGCAGCTTGGCGATCCGATCAGCCAGCGCGATCGGGTCCGGCATCGCGTTGACGGCGATCGCGCCGACACCGTCGCGGGCCGACAGGAAAACATCGCCGATCGGTCCCTCGGCCTGGCTCAGGCGATCCAGGACCGGCGTCGCCAGGTCCAGCAGGTCCAGCATCAGGTCGAGGGCGGCGGTCGGATCGTCTTCCGCCAGCCGCTCGATCATCCGGCGGTGCAAATCAAGGTCGCGGGCGAAGGCGACCCGCTTGCGCCAATGGATCCGCGAGGACGATTTGCCGATCGTGGCCAAACGCTTGGAGACCTCCAGCGCCAGCCCGTCTCCGCCCGCCTCGGCGAACAGTTCCAGCCGCAGCACGCGCTTGACGTGGCTGTCGCTGGACAGGTCGAGCAAGATGGCGGCCAGGCGTTCAGGACCGAGGTCGACCAGATTGGCCTCGGAGAGGGTCGTCTTGGACCCCTTCCGAGCCTTGGCCGGCTTTTCGCCCGTCGTCGCGGCGGCTTTGCGCGCCATCCAGTCTCCCTGATCGCCCTAGATGTGCAGGACGCGGCCGTAGGCGTCCAGCGCGGCTTCGTGCATGGCCTCCGACATGGTCGGGTGAGCGTACACGATGCCGTGCAGGTCTTCCTCGGTGGCTTCCAGCGTAATGGCCGTGACGAAGCCTTGGATCATCTCGGTCACTTCGTGGCCGATCATGTGCGCGCCGATCAGCGCGCCGGTCTTGGCGTCGAACACGGTCTTCACGAAGCCCTCGATCTCGCCGGCGGCCACGGCCTTGCCGTTGACCTTGAACGGGAAGCGACCCGCCTTGACTTCGATGCCCRCCGCCTTGGCGCCGGCCTCGGTGTAGCCGACCGACGCGACCTGCGGGTTGGCGTAGGTGCAGCCCGGGATCGGCGAGTTGACGTTCGGGGTCTTGTAGCCGGCGATGTGCTCGGCCGCGTGGATGCCCTCGTGGCTGGCCTTGTGGGCCAGCCAGGGCGGACCAGCGGCGTCGCCGATGGCGTAGAGGCCCGCGACATTCGTCTCGCCGTGCTTGCCGGTGACGACGTGGCCGCGGTCCATGTTCAGACCGATGGCGTCCAGACCCTCGGTGTTCGGCGCGATGCCAACGGCGACGATGCAGACGTCGGCGGCCAATTGCTCGATCTTGCCGCCGACATCGACCGTGACGGAGACGCCGGTCTTGGTCTTCTCGACCTTGCTGACCTTGGCCCCGATGCGGAACGCGATGCCGCGCTTCTCGAAGGCCTTCTGAGCGGCCTTGGAGACCTCGGCGTCCTCGACCGGCATGATGCGGTCGATCGCCTCGACGACGGTCACTTCGGCCCCCAGGGCGCGGTAGAAGCTGGCGAACTCGATGCCGATGGCGCCCGAGCCGATCACGACCAGCGACTTGGGCATGGTCTTGGGGGCCAGGGCGTCGCGATAGGTCCAGATCTTGTCGCCGTCCGAGACCGCGCCGATGGCAGGGATCTCGCGAGCGCGGGCGCCGCTGGCCAGGATCACGTTCTTGGCCTGGACCGTGCGGCTGCCGCCGGCCTTCAGGGCGATGACGAGCTTGGGAGACGGATTGCCCTTCTCCAGCTTGGCCTCGCCCTCGATGACCTCGATCTTGTGCTTCTTCATCAGGAAGGCGATGCCGCTGGACATCTGCTTGGCGACCCCGCGCGAGCGGTCGATGATCTTGGTGAAGTCGAACGAGGCCTTCTCGACCGACAGGCCATAGCCGCCCAGGTGCGACAGCTGCTCGTAGATCTCGCCCGACTTCAGCAAGGCCTTGGTGGGGATGCAGCCCCAGTTCAGGCAGATGCCGCCCAGGTTCTCACGCTCGACGATGGCCGTCTTCAGGCCCAGTTGGCTGGCGCGGATCGCGGCCACGTAGCCGCCAGGACCGGCGCCGATGACGACGACATCGAATTCCGTGGACATGTTCATCTTACCCTAGCTTGGACGTCGCCCGGGAGGAGCCGGACGGCCTAGATCGATCGGCCTGCAAGCCGATCCGGGAGAAACTAAAGCAGCGCCTCGACCGCGACCTTGAGGTCTTCAGGCTTCACGGTCGGCGCGAAACGCTCGACGACTTCGCCGTCCTTGCCGATCAGGAACTTGGTGAAGTTCCACTTGATCGCCTCGGTGCCCAGCACGCCCTTCTGCTCCTTCTTGAGGAAGCGGTAGAGCGGATGGGCGTCGGCGCCGTTGACGTCGATCTTGCCCATCACCGGGAAGGTCACGTCGTAGGTCAGCGAGCAGAAGTTCGCGATCTCCTCGGCGTTTCCCGGCTCCTGAGCGCCGAACTGGTTGCAGGGAAAGGCCAGGACCGTGAAGCCACGGTCCTTGTGGGCCTTATAGAGCGCCTCGAGGCCTTCGTACTGAGGCGTGAATCCGCACTTGCTGGCGGTGTTCACGATCAGCAGCACCTGGCCGCGATAGTCGGCCAGGCTCACGTCCTGGCCGTCCAGCGTCTTGGCCGAATAGTCGTAGACCGACATAGCCGTCCCCTTCTCCGCGATCCGGATCAGACGATCAGGGTCAGCGGCTCTTCGATCAGCGGCTTGAAGGCCGCCAGGAACTTGGCGCCGACCGAACCGTCGACCACGCGGTGATCGCAGGTCAGGGTCACGGTCATCACGGTGGCGATCTTGATCTCGCCGTTCTTGACGACCGGACGTTGCTCGCCAGCGCCCACGCTCATGATCGCGCCCTGCGGCTCGTTGATGATCGAGGCGAACGACTTGATGCCGAACATGCCCAGGTTCGAGATCGAGAAGGTGCCGCCCTGGAATTCCTCGGGCTTCAGCTTCTTGTCCTTGGCGCGCTGGGCCAGGTCCTTCATCTCGGCCGAGATCTGAGCCAGGCCCTTGGTTTCGGCCTTGCGGATGATCGGGGTGATCAGGCCACCTTCGATCGCCACGGCCACCGCGATGTCGGCGTGGTGGTGCATGGCCAAGCCTTCCGGCGTGTAGCTGGCGTTGGCTTCCGGCACCTGCTTCAGGGCCACGGCGGCGGCCTTGATGACGATGTCGTTGACCGAGACCTTCACGCCCTGCTTCTCCAGCAGGCTGTTGATCTTCGCGCGCGCCGCCAGCAGGGCGTCGATCTCGAGATCGATCTGCAGCGGGAAGTGCGGCACGTCGCGGAAGCTATCCGTCATCCGGCGCGCGATCGTCTTGCGCATGCCGTCCAGCGGGATCAGATCGTACGAGCCGGCGGGAATGCCCATCTGCTCCAGCGACTGAACTTGACGCGGCGCGGCGGCCGGAGTGGCGGCCGTGGGCGCGGCGCTCCCGACGGTGTTTTGGGCGGCTTTGGCGGCGGGAGCGCCACCCGCCTTGGCGGCTTCGACGTCCGACTTGACCACGCGGCCGTGCGGGCCGCTGCCCTTGACGCTCTTCAGGTCCAGGCCGGCGGCCGAGGCCAGACGGCGGGCCAGCGGCGAAGCAAAGACGCGCGAACCATCGGCGGCGACCGGCGCGGCTGGCGCGGGCTTGGCGGGCGCGGCGGTCTCGCCGCCGCCTTGAGCCGGGGCCGCGGGCCTCGGCGCTTCGGCGGTCTTCGGGGCTTCCGCCTTGGGAGCCGGCGCGGGGCTATCGCCCTCACCCGCCAGCTTGGCGATCAGGGCGTTGACCTTGACATTCTCGGTCCCGGCGTCGACCAGGATGGCCTCGATCACGCCTTCATCGACGGCTTCGACTTCCATCGTGGCCTTGTCGGTCTCGATCTCGGCGATCACATCGCCGGCCTTGACGGTGTCGCCGACCTTGACATGCCACTTGGCGAGGGTTCCCTCCTCCATAGTGGGCGACAGGGCGGGCATCAGGATGTCGATCGACATTGAGCTTCTTCCTCAAGCGTTCGGGACAGCTTCGACCAAGGTGGTCGGCGTCCATTTGGCCTTGCGACGGGCAAGGCGTTGTTCGTCCGTTTCGTCGTGATAGTCCAGCCGTTCGGGCTCGCGACCGTCAAATCCCGGCAGAGCGGTCCCGACGACATTGAGTGTCGCATAGACCTGGCCGTCGTCTTCGATCATCGCGGCGATGTAGCAGGCGCACTCGCGACAGATCAGGAAATCGACGACCCGACGGCCGAACCGGTAGCGGTGAAGCGCGCCCGGCGCGGCCGTGATGTGCAGCCGGCTATCCGGATGGCTGGTCGTCCGGCCGCCTTGCCGGCGACAGAACTCGCACTGGCAGGCCCGAAGCGGCAGCTCGGCCAGGGGCTTGCCTGGTTCGAGCTGCACATGCACCGCGCCGCAATGGCAGGAGCCGTTCAGGACCGTCATCAGCGCGCCCTCGCCCGCTCACACGGGCCGAAGCCTAGGTGAGCGGGCATTGGGATCACCGGTAGCAGACCGCCTTGGCCGCCTTGACGATCTTTTCGACCGAAGGCAGCGACAGGGCTTCCAGGTTGGCCGCATAGGGCAGCGGCACGTCTTCCTGGCAGACCCGCAGCGGCGGGGCGTCCAGGTAGTCGAAGCCAAACTCCGTGATCCGCGCGACGATCTCGGCGCCGACCCCCATCGGACCCCAGCCTTCTTCGGCCGTGACCAGACGGTTGGTCTTCTTGACGCTTTCCAGGATGGTGGCGTGGTCCATCGGACGGATCGTGCGCAGGTCGACGACCTCCGCCGAGATGCCTTCCTTCTCCAGCTCCTCGGCCGCCTTGAGGGCGAAGCCCACCATGCGACTGTAGGCCACCAGGGTGACGTCCGAGCCCTCGCGACGAACCTTGGCCTTGCCGATCGGCACGACCCAATCCTCGACATCCGGAATGTCGAACTCGTGGCCGTACATCATCTCGTGTTCGAGGAAGACGATCGGGTTCGGATCGCGGATGGCGGCTTTCAGCAGGCCCTTGGCGTCGGCGGYGTCATAAGGCGCGATGACCTTCAGGCCGGGGACATTGCCGTACCAGGCGGCGTAGTCCTGGCTGTGCTGGGCGCCGACGCGCGAGGCCGCGCCGTTGGGGCCACGGAACACGATCGACGACTTGATCTGGCCGCCCGACATGTACAGCGTCTTGGCGGCCGAGTTGATGATGTGGTCGATCGCCTGCATGGCGAAGTTCCAGGTCATGAACTCGACGATCGGCTTCAGGCCGGCCATCGCCGCGCCGACGCCCATGCCGGCGAAGCCGTGCTCGGTGATCGGGGTGTCGATGACGCGCTTGTCGCCAAACTCCTGCAGCAGTTCGCGGCTGACCTTGTAGGCGCCCTGGTACTGGGCGACTTCCTCGCCCATCAGGAAGACGCGGTCGTCGCGACGCATCTCTTCGGCCATGGCGTCGCGCAGGGCGTCGCGGACCGTGATCTTCTTCATCGGCGTGCCGGCCGGGATCTCAGGATCCTTCAGCTCGACGGTCGGCGTGGCGGCCTGCGGCGGAGCCTTTTCAGGTTCGCCCGAGAACTGCTCGGCGGCGGCCGGCTTGGCCACGGGCGCCGGGGCGGCGGCCGGGGTCGCCTCGCCTTCGCCCTTCAGGCGCGCGATCAGGGTGTTGACCTTGACGTTCTCGCTGCCGGCCGGAATCAGGATGGCCTCGACCACGCCCTCGTCCACGGCTTCGACTTCCATCGTCGCCTTGTCGGTCTCGATCTCGGCGATCACGTCGCCGGCCTTGATGGTGTCGCCTTCCTTGACGAGCCACTTGGCCAGGGTGCCTTCCTCCATCGTGGGGGAAAGCGCGGGCATCAGGATGTCCGTCACTCGGCGGCCTCCAAGTATACGTCAGTGTAGAGTTCGGAAGGATCCGGTTCAGGGCTGGTGCGCGCGAACTCGGCGGCTTCGGCGACGATGCGCTTCACTTCCGCGTCGACGCTCTTCAGGTCGTCTTCCGTCACGCCGGCCTTGGCCAGACGTTCCTTGATGTGGTCGATCGGGTCGCGCGTCGTCTTGACCTCATCGACCTCTTCCTTGGTGCGGTACTTGGCGGGATCCGACATCGAGTGGCCGCGATAGCGATAGGTCTTCATCTCGAGGATGTAGGGACCCTGGCCGCTGCGGGCGTGCTCGCTGGCGCGGGCGCCGGCTTCACGCACGGCGACGATATCCATGCCATCGACTTCCTCGCCCGGGATCCGGAACGAAACCCCGCGCTTGTGGAAAGCGGTCTCGGACGCCGCGCGCTCGACACTGGTGCCCATGGCGTACTGGTTGTTCTCGATCACGTACACGACCGGCAGCTTCCACAGCTGGGCCATGTTGAAGCTCTCGTAGACCTGGCCCTGGTTGGCCGCGCCGTCGCCCATATAGGCATACGAGACGTTGCCATTGCCCTTGTAGTGGTTGGCCAAAGCCAGGCCCGTGCCGAGCGCGACCTGCGCGCCGACGATGCCGTGGCCGCCGTAGAAGCCGGTCTCGATGTCGAACATGTGCATCGAGCCGCCCTTGCCGCGCGACGAACCGCCTGCGCGGCCGGTCAGCTCGGCCATCACTTCGCGGGGATCCATGCCCGCGGCCAGCATGTGGCCGTGGTCACGGTAGCCCGTGATGATCTGGTCGCCCTTCTGCGAGATCGACTGCATGCCGACCGCGATGGCTTCTTGACCGATGTACAGGTGGCAGAAACCGCCGATCAAGCCCATGCCGTACAGCTGGCCAGCGCGCTCCTCGAAGCGGCGGATCAGCAGCATGTCCTGATAGAATTTCAGGAGTTCGTCCTTGCCGACGAAGGCGTTGACACCGGTGTCAGGTGTCTTGCCCTCAGAGGCCTCAGCCTTGCGCGCACGCGCCATTCAAATCTCCCTGGCCAATCTTCATCGCGGCCTTCGTCCCTAGAGCATTTCCCGCCGAAAAGTCGTCGGTTCCGCGAAGGAAACGCCCTCTTGTCTCGTCAAGACCAGCCTAGAACCAAAGGTTCCAGGCCGACCGACAGTCGATTCCGAGGTTACGGGATCGGTCAGCTCTGACGCTTGACCCGGATCACATAGTCCCTCGGGTCGGCGTATCCTAGGAGAGAACGCGCGCGCTCTTCCAAGAGGTCAGCCGACAGACTGCCGCTGCGTAATAGACGAGCGCGGGCCTCCAGGTCCATCCTCTCCGCGCGTATCTTCCTGAGTTCCTTTGTTTTTGCTGCGAGGTCCGCATTGCGCTGCGATATCGACAGCAGGCCTCGATCACCCGTCAGAGCATGAAAGGCGAAGTAGAAAATCAGGAAAAAGATCGCCGCGGTCGGCAGGAAAGGTTGCAGTCGGGCGAACATCTGAGCTTCCCGGAGAGGGATTCGCAGGATCGCCGACCGTGCTTAACGCCTTCTAAATCCAGGCATTGCGAACGCCGGTCGTTCACTCGCCCGTCGCACGAACGATGCTTTCAGGTGAGATGGTTTCAGCGGCATCTAGATACTGCACCGCCGAAGCCAGTTCGCGACAGCGAACATCGCATAGATGGTCTCGTTTGAAACCAAGGCTCCGCTTTTAGAAAATTTGTGGGTTAATCGACCGAGCAACCATACCGGCCGACTAGAGACCGACGATATCCGTCGAAGAATCGCCTTGTTTAGCCGCATCTTGAGGTGGAGCTTCGAGGGGATGAAACCGATGACGTCGCGCCGAAACCTGGTTCTGGGCCTCACAGGAGGTGCGCTCTTCTCCACCGTGGCCCACGCCGGCGAGCCCGAGATCGTCAAGGGTCGCAAGGGTGGCCCCAATATGATCAAGGGCAATCCGCCCAGGCTGGACTTCGGCGGGGGGCTGATCATTCCGATGAACGGCTCGATCTTCAAGGCCCTCTGGGAAGGCGAGGATCGCTGGATCACCTACGGCCGCGCGCTTTCCGTCCAGAAGACGCGCGCCATGGGCCAGGCCGAGGACGCCGCGGTCGGCAAGATGAAGCTGATGCTGCTGACCCTGGTGTTCGCGCCGGACCGCCTGGAGCGGTTCGAGAGCTGCGGCTGGAAGCTGAAATCCGAGAGCACCATCGATCTGATCAAGGGCGACATCGCCCTGCCCGGCCGGCCTGTCATGCCGACGGTCGACGAGGTCAGCGGCCAGATTGGCCAAGTCCCGGAAGGCGGCTCCGCGGGCGACCCGGCCTTCCATGCCATCACGGGCTACATGGTGATGAAGAAGGACGCGCCCCTGGAGTACATAAAGAAGAAGGCGCAGCTCCTTTCGGAAGCCGCGCCTTCGTAGTCTCTAGCGATATGGAAGGGCTTAGCGGCCCTTCAGCACCTTACGGCCGAGATAGACGCCCTGGTCGTCCAGCATCTGCTCGATGCGCAGCAGCTGGTTGTACTTGGCCACCCGATCCGAGCGGGCCAGCGAACCGGTCTTGATCTGACCGCAGTTCAGGGCGACCGCCAGGTCGGCGATCGTCGAGTCTTCCGTTTCACCCGAGCGGTGGCTCATGACGCTGGTGTAGCCGTTGCGGTGGGCCAGATCGACGGCGTCGATGGTTTCCGACAGCGTGCCGATCTGGTTGACCTTGACCAGGATCGAATTGGCCAAGCCCTTGTCCAGGCCCAGCTGCAGGCGCTTGGGGTTGGTCACGAACAGATCGTCACCGACCAGCTGGACCTTCTTGCCCAGCGTCTCGGTCAGCAGCTTCCAGCCTTCGAAGTCGTCTTCCGACATGCCGTCCTCGATCGACAGGATCGGGAACTTCGAGGCCAGACCGGCCAGGTAGTCGACCATGCCGGCCGGATCCAGGCTCTTGCCCTCGCCTTCCAGCTCGTACTTGCCGTTCTTGAAGAACTCGGTCGCGGCGACGTCCAGACCCAGGACGAAGTCGTCGCCGGCCTTGTAGCCTGCGGCTTCACCGGCCTTGACGATGAAGGCCAGGGCGTCTTCGGCCGAACCGAGGTTCGGGGCGAAGCCGCCCTCGTCGCCGACGTTGGTGTTGTGGCCAGCGTCCTTCAGGGCCTTCTTCAGGCCGTGGAAGATCTCGGCGCCCATGCGCAGGGCTTCGCTGAAGCTCTTAGCGCCGGTCGGCAGGATCATGAATTCCTGGATGTCGATCGGATTGTCGGCGTGAGCGCCGCCGTTGATGATGTTCATCATCGGGGTCGGCAGCACGCGGGCGTTCACGCCGCCGACGTACTTGTAGAGCGGCTGGCCGGCCGACTCGGCGGCGGCCTTGGCGGTCGCCAACGAGACGCCCAGAATGGCGTTGGCGCCCAGGCGAGCCTTGTTCGGCGTGCCGTCCAGCTCGATCAGCAGGTTGTCGACCCGGCGCTGGTCTTCGGCGTCCACGCCCGACAGGGCGTCGAAGATCTCGCCGTTGACCGCGTCCACGGCCTGCAGGACGCCCTTGCCGAGATAGCGGGCCTTGTCGCCGTCGCGCTTTTCGTTGGCTTCGTGCGCGCCGGTCGAGGCGCCCGACGGCACCGCGGCGCGACCAAAGGCGCCATCATCGAGGACGACGTCGACCTCGACCGTCGGATTGCCGCGGCTATCGAGGATTTCGCGGGCGATGATATCGACGATCTCGGTCATGGGAGCTCCCTTGGAAAAGGCGCCTCCCCTTACCGGCGTAACCCCGAAACCGCAACCGTGCGCCTGGCGCCGCCGAAGGCTTCAGGCGTTGAAGGTCGGCGCGACCAGGCCGCCCTGCCCCAGCCGGAACAGCACGCGCCCCGCGCCGAAGTCCAGCTCAACCCGGGAGAACAGTCGCAGCACGTCGACCCCGATCAGCGCCGCGGGCCGGTCGTTCAAGCCCCAGACGTCGAAGATGTGCAGGTCGGCGAAGGCCATCGGGATATTGGTGACCCGCAGGTCGCCCATGACGATGGACGGCACGATGCGGAACTCGCCCAGCTGCATCTCGCCGCCGGCGGTCAGGAGACGCGCCTGCTGGACAAGATCGGAAGATCGGCGCCGGCGCGCGGCGATGGCGCGGGCCAGGGCCATGTTGCCGATGCTGACCCCGCCGCCAGAGTCGATGAAGGCCAGCGACCGCGCTCCGGCGATCCGCGAGTCGGCCAGGGTCAGTCGACCGTATTTCTCGTCGGCCTGGACCAAGACCTCGCGCGGCCCGCGGATCAATCCCGAGACGGGCTGGCTGCGACGGACTTCCAGCTGTTTCCTGCGGAAGTCCATGATGACGTTGCGGCCCTCCAGGATATCGACGCCCAGCAGGCCATCGGCTCCGACCCGGTCATAGGGCAATATGGGCAGGATGACGTCAGCCAGACGGGCGTCGCCGGTGCGCAAGTGAGCAACGCGAGCCGTCGGACAGGTGACGGATCCTGAGACGCCATGAACGAGCACGTCCGGCCCGCGCGGCAGGGCCAGGCGCTCGGCCAAGCCCGGCGTCAGGACGCTACGGTCCGCGCCCGTGTCGACGACGAATTGATACTCGCCCTGCCCGTTGATCGAGACCGGCACTGTCAAGCGGGCGTCCTGGTCCAAGGAGGCGTCCAGGATCAGCAGCGGCTGCTCGGGGGGAACCGGGGCCTGGAGAGGCGGCGTCTGCGACAGCGAAACCGGCGTGATCGCCTCGGCCAGCGCCGGCGGCGCGACGAGCGAAAGTCCCAGTCCCGCCGCTATGTTGCGGCGTGTGAGCATGGGCGTACCTCCCGGTCGGGAGGCTAACACCGATTTCGACGCGTACGACGAAAATACGACGAAAAACGCCGCCCGGGCGAACCGGGCGGCGTCTTCGAGACGTCAGAGGCGAAAGGAGACCTTAGTCTTCCTTCGGCGTCAGGATCTGCTTGCCGTTGTACATGCCGGTCTTCAGATCGACATGGTGCGGACGGCGCAGCTCGCCGGTGTCCTTGTCCTCGATGAACGAGTTGGCGCCCAGGGCGTGGTGCGACCGGCGCATGTTCCGGCGAGAAGGCGAAGTTTTTCTTTTGGGAACGGCCATCGAAGTGACTCTGCTCGCTGAGCGTGAAATTGGAAGCGGCGGCTTGGGAACGCCCGAGCCGCCGCGTGAGGGCGCGCTTATGCCCGAATCTCTCCCCTGATGCAAGACCTGGGGAAAAGCCTCTTAGACCAGCCGTCCATGCTCCTTCGCCGCCGCGATGAAGCTGGCGAAAAGCGGGTGCGGGGCGAACGGGCGGCTCTTCAGTTCGGGGTGATATTGCACCCCGATGAACCACGGATGGTCGTCCCGCTCGACGATCTCGGGCAGCACGCCGTTGGGCGAGCGGCCGGTCAGTTTCAGGCCCGCATCCTCCATCAGGTGGGCGTAGCCGATATTGACCTCGTAGCGGTGGCGGTGGCGCTCGCTGATCTCGGTGGAGCCGTAGATCTCGGCGACCTTCGAGCCGGCCGTCAGGACCGCTTCATAGGCCCCCAGGCGCATGGTGCCGCCCAGGTCGTCGTTGGAGCGGCGCTGGACCGTCTCGTTGCCTTTGATCCACTCGGTCATGATGCCGACCACGGGACGCTCGGTGGGGCCGAACTCGCTGGAGCTGGCGTCCTTGATGCCGGCGACGTTCCGCAGGGTCTCGATGACGGCCATCTGCATCCCGAAGCAGATGCCGAAGTACGGCACCTTGCGCTCACGAGCGAACTGGGCCGCGCGGATCTTGCCTTCCGCGCCCCGCTCGCCGAAGCCRCCAGGCACCATGATGGCGTGGGCGTTCTCGAGGCGGGCCGCGGCCGCGCCCTCGTCGCCCTCGAACGTCTCGCTCTCGACCCAGTCCAGGTTGACCTTGACCTTGTTGGCCAGGCCGCCGTGGTGCAGGGCCTCGATCAGCGACTTGTAGGCGTCCTTGAGCACCGTGTACTTGCCGACGACGGCGATGGTGACCTCGCCGTCGGGATGCTGGACCGTCTCGTCGATCGTCTGCCAGCGGGTCAGGTCCGGGGCCGGGGCGTCCTGCATGCCGAAGACGTCCAGGACTTCGGCGTCCAGACCCTGCTGGTGATAGTCGATCGGCACGGCGTAGATGGAAGATGAGTCCATCGCCTGGATGACCGCGCTGGGCCGCACATTGCAGAACTGGGCGATCTTGCGCTTTTCCTCGGGCGGGATCTCCTGCTCGCAGCGGCACAGCAGGATGTCCGGCTGGATGCCGATGGAGCGCAGCTCCTTGACCGAGTGCTGGGTCGGCTTGGTCTTCATCTCGCCGGCCGTCTTGATGAACGGCAGCAAGGTCAGGTGCACGTAGCAGCTCTGGCCGCGCGGCAGGTCCTGGCGCAGCTGGCGGATCGCCTCGAAGAACGGCAGGCCCTCGATGTCGCCGACCGTGCCGCCGATCTCGACCAGCACGAAGTCGACGGCCTTCTCGCCGCTCTCGTCCATGGCCGGCGACAGGACGAAGTCCTTGATCTCGTTGGTGACGTGCGGAATCACCTGGACGGTCGCGCCCAGATAGTCGCCGCGGCGTTCCTTCTCGATGATCGTCTTGTAGATCTGGCCGGTGGTGATGTTGTCGGCCTTGGTCGCCGACACGCCGGTGAAGCGCTCGTAGTGCCCCAGGTCGAGGTCGGTCTCGGCCCCGTCGTCGGTCACGAAGACCTCGCCGTGCTGATACGGGCTCATCGTGCCCGGATCGACGTTGAGATAGGGGTCGAGCTTACGAAGGCGGACCTTGTAGCCGCGCGCTTGCAGCAGCGCGCCGAGCGCCGCCGAGGCCAAACCCTTGCCAAGCGAGGAAACCACGCCGCCGGTGATGAAAATGTACCGCGTCATGGGCGATCAGATTACCCGTGATTCGTGGACGCCGGGGAAAAGACCGGCGTTCATCAACAAGATTAAACCCCCGAGGTCGCCCTCGGGGGTCGGTTTAAGGTCGTTCGAGAACGATTAGGGCTTGGGCTGTTCGGCCGGCGGGGCCGCGACGGTCGGGGTCGCGGCGGCGGTCGGAGCCGTTTCGGCCGGCTTGGCGGGCGCTTGGGCCGGGGCCTTGGCGGCCGCCTTCGGGGCCGGCGTGGGCTTGGCCGGCGCCGCCGGGGTCAGCAGCGAGGGCTGCGAGGGCGCCGGAGCCGGGGCGTTGATCTGCGGGGTCGGAGCCTGGATAGCGCCCGGCTGAGCGTTGGACGGCAGCGAATCCAGCGAGCCCGGCGTGGGAGCCTGAGGCGTCGGCGCCGCGTTCAGGGTCTTGGAGTCGAGACCCTTGATGTCCAGGCGGTCGGCGACCGAGCCGCCGGTGTTGGCGCGGCCGGTCAGGATCGTCAGCGTCAGGCTGATCAGGAGGAAGATCGAGAACAGGATCCAGGTGATGCGGGTCAGCAAGTCGCCGGCGCCGCGAGCGGTCATGAAGCCGCTGTTGCCGCCGCCCATGCCCAGCGCGCCGCCTTCGGAGCGTTGCAGCAGGACGACCCCGATCAGACCGAGGCAGACGACGATGTTGATGGCTAGCAGGACGCCGATAAGCATGACGAAAGTGTTCTCGATCCGGGCGCGGGCGAAATGCCGCGTGAAAAACGAAGCGGCCCCTCTACCACTAGCGGCGGCTCCGCGCCATAGCTGGGGAGTGCTCTCCCCAGCGCAAGCCCCCAAGCCATACCCCCGGACCGCATGATCCTCGAGACCGAACGCCTGACCCTCGCCCCCCTGACGGTCGACGACGCGCCCCTGATCTACCCGTTCCTCAGCGACGCCGAGGTGATGTCGAACCTTGACCAGGAGCCGATCGAGGATCCCGACGAGGTCGCCACGCGCGTCGCCGCTCAGGTCGACGAGATGACGGCGGGCGACGCCGCCTATTGGACGATCCGCCATACGACCAGCGGTGCGTTCCTGGGCTATTGCGAGTTCATCGACATCGACAAGCGCCACGACCGCGCCGAGATCCGCTTCGTGGTTGACCGCAAGGGCTGGGGCCAAGGCTTCGGCGCCGAAGCGGTCAGCGCCCTGCTCGCCTTCGGCGCCAGCACCGGTCTCAAGAGCCTGGTGGCCAGCACCCACGTCGGCGACAACCGGGCCGAACACCTGCTGCAGAAGCTGGGCTTCAAGGCCGAGGGTTATCTGAAAGGCGCCGTGCACCGCGACGGCGAGCGGCGCGACCGGCGGCTTTACGGGCTGAAGCTCTAGAGTCCGTACTCGATTGAACAGCTGAGGAACCTGAGAAAAATAAGAACTCCAAACTGTTGTCATCCCGGAAGCCTCGCGGAGGCTGTCCGGGACCCAGGGGCCGGCGCGTTGCCTCGGCCCCTGGGTCCCGGCTCTACGCTTCGCTGCGGCCGGGATGACAACGGAAAAGGCAGTGTTCAATTGAGCCTCGACCCGAAAAGAAACTGCCTGAATTTGGGTGCGGCGATCAGTGTTATCGACCCACATGGTTAACCAAGGCATGTTCACGGTTAACCGTCGCGCCTCGAATCGGCCGCGTCTGGAACGGAGAACTCGATGCGCTCGCCCGCCGACATGGACATCGTCCAGATCGACATCAGCACCAAGTGCCACCTCAGCTGCTCGAACTGCACGCGGCTGATCCCGCATCAGACCCAGCGGGCGGACATGGCGCTTGAAACCTTCGAACGCTCCGTGAAGAGCATGGAAGGCTGGAACGCCCCCAACAAGCTGATCGGCGTCATCGCCGGCGAGCCCACCCTGCACAGCAATTTCGAGCAGATCTCGCGGCGCTTCGCCGAGCTGTGGGGCGGCGAGAACACCTCGAACGGCAAGGCGCCGATCAAGGATTTCAACGACTTCGCCTCCGAGCGTCTGTTCGACCGCTCGAACGGCCGCGGTCTGTGGACCAGCCTTGGGAACGGGTTCTACAAGAACTACGAGACCATCATGGAGGTCTACAGCCACTTCAACACCAACACCCATGAGACCGCCGGCCAGCACCAGGCCCTGCTGATCACGCGCAAGGACTATACCGGCGCGACCGGCATGTCGGACGACGAGTGGGAAACCAACCGCGACAACTGCTGGGTCCAGAAGCTCTGGTCGGCGACGATCAACGACAAGGGCGCCTATTTCTGCGAAGTGGCCGGCGYCATTGACCGGCTCTATTTCAACGGCGCGCACGCCTGGCCGGTCGAGCACGGCTGGTGGCAGCGCACCCCCGACGACTTCAAGGACCAGATCGACCTCTGCAACTATTGCGCCCTGGCCCAGCCGGGCCCGTCGCAGCTGGACCTGCTGGACCGCGACATCATCTCGGCCGAGCACAAGCAGATCCTCAAGAAGCTGGGCAGCCCGGCGATCCGCAAGCGCGCCTACGAGATGTTCGACCCGGCCATCCACATGCAGAAGCGCCAGGTCGAGACGCGCGACAACTATGTCGGCGAGGCCAGCTCGGGCCGTCGCGTCGGCATCGGCCACACCTCGACCAAGCCGCGCAAGCTGGTCTGCGTCCTGACCTCGGTCGGCTACGGCGACGACCTGGCCCAGACCCTGCCCCGCAACATGCGCGAGTTCGACGAGATCATCGTCGTCACCTCCAGCGACGACACGGTCACCCAGGATGTCGTCAAGGAGAACGGCGCGACCCTGGTGATCTCGGACCGCTGCTTCGACGACGACCAGGCCTTCAACAAGGGCAAGATGCTCAATGACGGCCTGAAGACGCTCAAGGACGCCGACTGGATCGTCTTCACCGACGCCGACATCGTCATGCACGAAGGCTTCTACGAGCTCTTCATGTCCCACTCCTGGAACCCCGGCTGCCTGTATTTCACCGGCCGGATCGACAGCCAGAAGGTCGAGGGCAAGGACAACGAGAAGACCAATTTCGAGCCGAACGGCTATTTCCAGCTGTTCAACGCCCGCGCCACCGCCATCCGCGACAACTGGCCCAACATCGTCAGCGAGAACTTCTGCTCGGCCGGCAGCGTCGACAGCTGGTTCTATCAGCAGTGGCGGCGCGACAACCTGTTCGGCATCAGCGACATCCCGGTGCAGCACATCGCCAGCGCGCGTCTGGGCGAAAACTGGAACGGCAAGCAGGCCAAGCCGGCCAAGTGGCGTCAGTTCGGTATCCTGACCGTCAACGGCGTCACGGCGTTGATGCCGGCCGACGGCGTGCCCGACACCGTGCGCCTGACCGACACCCGCTACGGCGAGACCGTCACCTGCGCGCGCGACGACATCCCCAACCACGTGCAGATCGGCCCTGAAGGGAATCTGATCTTCCTGGGCAAGGACATCGGTCACATGCACATCCACGTGGCGTACTGGGCGGAGTGATCCTCCGCCCCTGATGGGCTGGGAAGCAGACGCGTTTCATCACCCTCGCGCCGAACGGCCGCGAGGGGATGGAAAGGGCTGCGGAGCGCCGGACGCCGTCCGGAGTTTGAGTTTGTAAGTACCGTTTCGACGAAGCCCGACGCTCCGCGCGACCGTTATTCGCCAGCGTCCCGCCGGGTGGCCCTGTTCAGGCCTTACCGGGACCCGGGTTCCTCCGTTTCCGGAAGATCCCAGAGRTCGAGGGAGACGGGCCAAAAGGCCAAGACACGCCCCTTGATCCTCGAC
>NZ_JBFUJD010000064.1:0-33040 GCF_056401555.1 Caulobacter sp. P4_E5 | reverse complement strand
CTCCACCGGCGTTCGCCGGTCCCCCTCCCCCAGAGGGGGAGGAGAGCGCTAGCCGCGGTCACGTCGCGTCGTGAAAGATCACGCCCAAGGTCCGCCGCCGGCCAGCCCGGATCTCGCTGACCCCATGCCGCAGCACCCGCCGGTGCACCCCGCGCACGCCCTCGGCCGGGCGTTCGCGCACCGCGAAGATCACGCCTTCGCCCTGGCGCAGCGGTACGACCTGGGGCGCGGACTGCTGGCGGGGGCGCTGCTCGACCAGGACGAACTCGCCGCCCTCGAAGTCGCGTCCGGGTTCGTCCAGCAGGAACGCGGCCTGCAGCGGGAAGACGTGCTCGCCATACAGGTCCTGGTGCAGGCAGTTGTAGTCGCCGGGGCCGTAGGTCAGCAGCAGCGGCGTCGGCCGGACCTGGCCGGCTTCGCGGCAGCGGGCCAGCATGTCGTCCAGGCTCTCGGGGAAGCGCCGGTTCTCGGAAAGCCGCTCGGCCCAGTGGTTGGCGATCGTCGACAGCGGGCCGTACAGGCCCTGCCGGAGCCGTTGCACGACGTCCGGCAGGGGATAGCTGAAGTACTTGTACTCGCCGCGCCCGAAGCCGTGGCGGGCCATGACCACCCGGCTGCGGAAGCCCGCGTCCCGCGGATAGAGATCGGCGATCGCGTTGCAGGTCTCGGGCTTCAGCAGCGGACCGGTCAGGGCCCAGCCACGGGCGTCCAGCTCGGCGGCGATGCGGGTCCAGTCCATCTTGGTCGGATTGGGAGTCACGCCGCCTCGCGCGCCAACAGGGCCCGCTTGCGTTCGACGCCCCAGCGATAGCCCGATAGGCCGCCATCGGCGCGGACCACGCGGTGGCAGGGCGTGATCACCGCCAGCGGATTGGCTCCGCAGGCCTGGGCCACGGCGCGGAAGGCGCTGGGCCGGCCGATGGCGCGGGCGATGTCGGCATAGGAGGCGGTCTCGCCGGCCGGGATCTCGCGCAGGGCGGCCCAGACGGCCTGTTGCAGTTCCGTGCCCTTGGCGTCGATCGGCAGGCTCGGGCGGTGGTCGGGATGGTCGACCAGGTCGGCCACGACCGTCAGATCGCCAGCCAGGCCCTCGGCGTCCGGGACGATACGGGCGTGCTTGAAGCGCTTTTCCAGATCGGCCTTCAGCGTCTCGGCGTCGTCGCCCAGGGTGACCAGGCGCAGGCCGGTCTGCGAGCGGGCGACCAAGGCCAGGCCCAGGCTAGTCTCGGCGATCCCCCAGCGCAGGGTCTCGCGATCGGTGTCCGGCTTGCAGCGCAGGCAGGCGCGCAGGCCGGCGGCGCGGGCGTCTTCGCGGGTGGCGTAGAACTTGACGTTCTTGCGCAGCGGGCGGCCGCCGCAGCTGGCGAGGCAATAGACGCCAGTCGTGTGCACGCCCATGTAGAAGACGCCCTCGGCGGCGCGGTCCTTGGCGCGGGCGGCGGCCCAGCGGGCGTCGTCATCGGGATAAATCGGAGCGGTCATCGGTAGGTCTCCTTTCGTGGAGAGACCATGCGCCCGGCCCGGTGGCTGGTCATTCCGATGCTTGCTGTTCCGCGCCCAGAAGTGTCAGCAATCGACGACGCGGCGACGCGGAGGCCTCACGCCGAGGCTGGCGGTCCGCAGACGAGGTTGATGGTGGCGGCGGCCATGGCCTCCAGCTCGGCCCGGCTCTCGCCCAGCCGGGCGCGGACGGCCAGGGCGTTCAGCATGCCGCAGACCACCCGCGCCAGGGCGGGCGGATCGGCCGAGGGCGGCAGCTCGCCGGCGGCCTGGGCCATTGTCAGGCGCAGGGTCAGGCCCGCGTCCAGCTCGTGGATTCCGGCGGCCACGGTGTCGCGGATCGCCGGGTCGGCGGCGGCCTGCGACAGGCCCGAGCCGATCAGGAAACAGCCGCGCGGACCGCCCGACAGATAGATGTCCAGGCCGGCGGCGTAGAACCGCGTCAGGCTCTCGCGCAGTGTGCCGGGCGAGCCCAGGGCCACCCGCATCGTCGCCCGGCCTTGGTCCTGATAGCGCTTCATGGCCGCCTGGAAGAGCGCCTGCTTGTCGCCGAACGCGCCATACAGGCTGGGCCGGTTCATGCCGGTGGCGGCCGACAGGGCGTCCAGCGAGGCGGCCGCGTAGCCGCTCTCCCAGAAGGTCTCGGTGGCGTTGGCCAAGGCCTGGTCCGGGTCATAGGCCCGGGGGCGGCCTCGGCGCTTTTCCCGGGCGGGGTTGCCTTCCACGTTTTGTACCACTTCGCATGAAATTCTTGACGCGCTTCAATTTTGTGCGAAACGATACAAAAAACAAGCGGAGACGCCCCATGGACCTCTACTTCTCGCCCCTGGCCTGCTCGATGGCCACGCGCATCGCCCTCTACGAAGCCGGGCAGACGGCCAACTACCTGCGGGTCGACACCAAGGCCTCGCCCAAGCGGGTCGAGGACGGGACGCTGTTCGCCGCGATCAACGGCATGGGCCAGGTGCCGGTGCTGCGCACCGACGACGGCGAGCTGATCCGCGAGAACCCGGTGATCCTGCAGTACGTCGCCGACCGCTTCCCGGACGCCAAGCTGGCCCCGACCGACCCCGCCGGCCGCCGCAAGCTGCAGACCTGGCTCAGCTTCATCGGCTCGGAGCTGCACACCGGCGTGTTCATCGCCCTGCTGCGGCCCGACGCGCCGGACGGCGCCAAGGCCTTCGCCCGCCAGGAGGCGACCGAGCGCTTCGCGTTCCTGGACGCGCACCTGGCCAACCAGGATTACCTGCTCGACGCCTACAGCGTCGCCGACGCCTATCTGTTCGTGATGCTGGTCTGGTCCCGGGCGGTCTCGATCGACCTCGAGGCCTATCCCGCCGTGGCCGCCTATCGCGACCGGCTCCAGGCGCGGGTGGCGGTCGCCAAGGCGCTGAGCGAGGAATTCGGACTGTATCAGAAGGCGGCTTGATCCTGTCATCCCGGACAAGCGCGCAGCGCGCCGATCCGGGACCGCCGGAAGCGCTGAGCTTTCCGCGGTCCCGGCTCTCCGCTGCGCTGCGGCCGGGATGACAGATAAAAGGAAAGGGCCGTCGCCTTGCCAGCGACGGCCCTTTTGCTTGTCAGTTCGGAGCGCTGTTACCAGTTCGCCGCGCGGCGCCGCAGCGCTCCGCGCATGAAGTCCTGTGGCGGCTCGGCCTCGGCCAGCACCGAGTCGCGGATAGCGCGCGGCTCGCCGAACAGATGTCCTTGGCCATAGCCGATGTCGAGATCCAGGATGTCGACGATCTGCCGCTCGGCCTCGACCTTCTCGACGATGACCTCGATGCCGTAGCGGCGAGTCAGGGCGGCGAAGTCCGAGGCGTTCAGGTCGGGCAGCGAGGCGATGACCAGCTTGCCGTCCTGCTCTTCCAGCTGGTCCAGCATCATCTGGGCGCCGACCTTCAGATATTTCACGTCGGCGCGGGCCAGGTCCTGGAAGTCCAGGTCCAGGTCAGCGACCTTGTCGAGGCTGAAACTGAAGCCCAGGCTGGCCAGGCGGGCCATGTGGCGGGCCTCGACCGGACCGCGGCGCTCGAACGCGGCTTGGCCCAGCTCGAAGATCACCGCGCCGGCCAGGTCCTTGTTGCCCTGCATGAATTCCAGGAACTGCGGGAAGAAGCTCTCATCGCCCAGGCTGGCCAGCGAGATGTTGCAGAAGATCCCGACCTTGCGGTCCTGCTTGGCCAGGCGGCGGACGATCTGCACGCAGCGGAACAGCAGCAGGTTGTCGATGGCCGTCATCAGRCCTTCCGGCTCGGCGACGGCCAGGTACTCGGCCGGCATCATCACGCGGCCGGTCTCGTCACGCAGGCGCGAGAAGCTCTCGTAGAAGACGGTCCGGCGCTGGGGCAGGCTGACGATCGGTTGCAGGTAGAGGTCGACCCGGTTCTCGGCCAAGGCGTCCTGCACGACCTGCAGCATGTGGCTGGCCTGGGGCGCGCGTTCGCGGCCGATCGTGTTGCGAGCGGCCGCGGCGACCTGGTGGGTCAGCTGGTGCTCCATCCGGTCGTTCATCCGCTGGATCAGGTCTTCCAGCTGGTGGACCTCGGTCGACAGCTCCTCGGTGCGGCGCTGGGAATCGGCGGCGACGGTCTCGACCAGGTCGCTGACCCGGGCGTCGACCTTTTCGATCTGGTCGAGCAGGATGGCGTGCGCCTCGCGGACGGTGTCGATGTCGCCGCGCAGGGCGGCCGCCAGGAAGGTCTGGCCCAGCAGGCCGTGGAACGCGAAGCACAGGCCCAGCGTGCCGATGAACGCCGAGACACCGATAGCCGGCGTCGCGCCCATCCTCCACAGGAAGAGCGAGACGATCAGAGCCAAACAAAGATAGGCGCCCGTCAGGAGCGCCAGCATCAGCCTACGCATAATCCGCCCATACGAATCGTTACACGCAATCAGACCGACCCAGCGTCGCGGAGTCGAATCTATTAACGACCCTGCGCCATTCGGTCCCAACAGCCCTCGAGCCTGTCCGGTTCGGATGGACATCCGAACCGGATAAACAGGCTCGATCCTCTATACCTGGGGCGCGTTCTTGCCGCCGAACCGCAAACACTTCGGCGGAACGCGCCCTTAAGCGCTCAGCATACCTCAAAACACCAGGATCGCTGAATCGACATTGGTCGCTTCGACTGATAATCGTTCGCAATCCTATCGGAGCCATTATGTCCGAAGCGTTCGTGCTGTCCCCGCAATTCAATCCGGCCGAGACCGAGGCCCCTGGCGTTCGCCCCCTGGGCGCGGCCGGGCGCGGCGACCGTGGGGTGATCGTCAAGGTCACCGGCGCCACCGGCGCGGCCGAGGCGGTGGACGCCGAGGAACTGGAGCGTCGCCTTTTGGAGATGGGCTTTGTCGAGGGCGCGACCATCGAGGTGCTGCACGAGGGCCTGTTCGGCCGCGATCCGATCGCCGTGCGGGTGGACGACACCCGCGTGGCCCTGCGCAGGCGCGAAGCCGGCGCGGTGAGCGTGAAGTTCGACGGACGCTAAGATCTTGGCCCTCGATACCGCAGTCACCGCTTCCGACACCGTCCCCAAGTCCGCCGCCGCCGACCCCGCCCGGGTCGCCCTGGTGGGCAATCCCAACTCCGGCAAGACCGCGCTGTTCAATGCCCTGACCGGCAGCCGCCAGAAGGTGGCCAACTACGCCGGCGTCACGGTCGAGCGGAAGGAGGGCGTGCTGACCACGGCCGCCGGCCGCCAGATGCGCGTGCTGGACCTGCCGGGCACTTACAGCCTGCGGGCCCGCAGCCCGGACGAGGCGGTGACCCGCGACGCGGTGCTGGGCAAGCTGGCCGGCGAGGTCGCGCCGGAGGCCCTGATCTGCGTGGCCGACGCCACCAACCTGCGGCTGGTCCTGCGCCTGGTGCTGGAGCTGAAGCAGGTGGGCCGCCCGTTCGTGCTGGCCCTCAACATGTTCGACATCGCCCAGCGCCAGGGCCTGCGCATCGACCTGGAGCGCCTGTCGCGCGAGCTCGACGCGCCGATCGTCGCCACGGTCGCCACTCGCAAGCGCGGCCTGGCCGAGCTGCTGGCCGAGGTCGAGACCATCGTCGCGACCCGCAAGCCCGAGGTCGAGAACGTCTGGCGCGAGCCGACCTCGGCCGAGATCCGCGCCGCCCACGCCGAGGCCCAGCGCATCTTCAAGGCCTGCGTGAAGCCGCCCGAGCGGCCCGACACCATCACCGGCAAGATCGACGACGTGCTGCTGCACCCGGCGGCGGGCCTGCTGATCCTGATGACCCTGCTGTTCGTGATGTTCCAGGCGGTGTTCACCTGGGCCACGCCGGTCATGGACGGCATCGACGCGGCGTTCGCGGCGATCGCCGGCTGGACCAGCGCCCACCTGCCGCAAGGCCTGCTGACCAGCTTCATCTCCGACGGCCTGATCGCCGGGGTCGGCAGCGTGCTGGTCTTCCTGCCGCAGATCCTGATCCTGTTCTTCTTCATCCTGCTGTTGGAAGACAGCGGCTACATGGCCCGCGCGGCCTTCCTGATGGACAAGATCATGGGCGGCGCCGGCCTGCACGGTCGGGCGTTCATTCCCCTGCTGTCCAGCTTCGCCTGCGCCATCCCCGGCATCATGTCGACGCGGGTGATCGACAACCGCGAGGACCGGCTGACCACCATCCTGGTCGCGCCGCTGATGACCTGCTCGGCGCGGATCCCGGTCTATACCCTGATCATCGGGGCCTTCATTCCCAAGCAGACGGTGTGGGGCGTGCTGTCCCTGCAAGGCCTGGTGATGTTCGGCCTCTATGCCGGCGGCATCGTCAGCGCCCTGGCCGTGTCGTTCGTGATCCGCCGCGTGTTCTGGCGGGGCACGGTCGAGCCGTTCATGATGGAGCTGCCGACCTATCGCTGGCCCGAGCCGCGCAACGTGCTGATGAACCTTTGGACCCGCGCCCGGATCTTCATGAGCCGCGCCGGCCGGATCATCCTGCCGCTGATGGTGGCGGTGTGGGTGCTGTCGACCTTCCCCTATCCGCCGGAAGGCGCGACGGGCCCGGCCATCGACTACAGCTTCGCCGGGCGCATCGGCCACTTCATCGCCCCGCTGATGGCCCCGATCGGCTTCAACTGGCAGATGACGGTCGCCCTGATCCCGGGCTTCGCAGCCCGCGAGGTGGCGGTGGCGGCCCTGGGCACCGTCTATGCGGTGGGCGGCGACGCCGACAGCGCCGCGACGACCCTGGGCACGATCCTGACCCACAAGTGGTCGCTGGCCAGCGCCCTGTCGTTCCTGGCCTGGTACATCTTCGCCCCGCAGTGCGCGGCGACCCTGGGCGTGGTCAAGCGCGAGACCAACGGCTGGACCTGGCCGACGGTGATGTTCGTCTACATGACCTCGCTGGCCTATCTGGCCTCGTTCGCGACCTACCACATCGCCGTGGCGATGGGCGCGGGCTAGGCCGCCGGCAGCCCCATCATCCGGGCGAAGGCCACGAAGGCGGGCCAGTTCGGGGCCTGGAACATCGTGAGCTGGATGGCCACCATGACTGCCAGGGTCAGCCACCACGGGCTGGCCCAGCGACCCCTGAAGCCGTCCCACAGGATCAAGCCGACGAGAACCGCCTCGACGGTCCAGAAGCTGGGCGGCAAGGCGCCGGCCAGGCCGCCCAGCGACGGAATGTTCATGCCATAGGCGCGGCCCAGGGCCGGCGGCAGGGCCACGAAGGCGGTCGAGGCCATGAAGCGGGCGTGCAGAAACATCGTCCGGCGAAAGGCGATGGCCAGGACGTAGAGCAGGCTGAACAACGCCAGCGACCAGACGTCGATCCAGGCCAGGGTCAGGCGTAGCGGGACACCGAAGTGGGAGCGCGGGCCCAGCATGTCGGCCACCACGACGAAGGCGCTGATCACCAGCGCCGGCGCGATGACCAGCGAGCTTCGGCCGATCCAGCGATGCCAACGATTATGACCGTGACCGATCAGCCAGCTTTGGACGACCAGCAGGGCCATCCAGGTGGTCGCCAGGCCGCCGTGGACCAGCCGCATCGGGTCTAGCGGTCCCATCCCGCCCGTGAAGCTTGGCCAGAAGCCAAACAGCGTCACGGCGAAAATCAGCAGAAACGCCAGATAGAGATGTCGCATGAACCCGCCCCCGAGACGGGTCCTGCGTAACACGGTTCCTCGACTTGGCGACAGGCCGTCGAAACCGGGCCTATCGGGTCGGGATCGGGACCTCGCCGCGATAGTCGTAGAAGCCGCGGCCGGTCTTCTTGCCCAGCCAGCCGGCCTCGACATACTTCACCAGCAGTGGGCAGGGGCGGTACTTGCTGTCGGCCAGGCCCTCGTGCAGCACGTTCATGATGCTCAGCACGGTGTCCAGGCCGATGAAGTCACCCAGCTCCAGCGGGCCCATCGGATGGTTGGCGCCCAGCTTCATCGCCGTGTCGATGGCGTCGACCGTGCCGACCCCCTCGTACAGGGTGTAGATCGCCTCGTTGATCATCGGCACCAGCACGCGGTTGACGATGAAGGCGGGGAAGTCCTCGGCGTTGCTGGTGATCTTGCCCAGCGACTGGGCGAAGGCGACGGCGCGCTCGTAGGTCGGGACGTCCGTGGCGATGCCGCGGATGATCTCCACCAGCTTCATCAGCGGCACGGGGTTCATGAAGTGCAGGCCGATGAAGCGCTCGGGGCGGTCCGTGGCCGAGGCCAGGCGCGTGATCGAGATCGACGAGGTGTTCGAGGCCAGCAGGGTGTTGGGACCCAGGTGTGGCTGCAGGCTGCGGAATATCGACTTCTTGATCTCTTCGTTCTCGGTGGCCGCCTCGATCGCCAGGTCGGTGGCGCCGATGTCCTCGAGGCCCTCGGCCGCGGTGATGCGCGCCATGGCCGTCTGCATCGCGGCGTCGTCGATGATGCCACGGCCGACCTGGCGGGCCATGTTCTTCTCGATCAGGGCCAGGCCGGCGTCGATCCGCTCGCGAGACACGTCGTGAAGACGCACGTCGTAGCCGCCCAGGGCGACGACATGCGCGATGCCAGACCCCATCTGGCCAGCGCCGATAACGCCGACCGTCTTGATTTCACTCATAAAAGCCAAGCCTTCGCTTGAATACGCGCCAGGCGTCCGCGCCCGGGCCCTTGGATATGCCGACTTTTCTAGCACGAGAAACCGTGGCGCCGCCAAGGCTTTGCTGCGACGCAACGCAAGCGCGGCCGCGTGTCGCGGTCAGGTGGTCGGGGGATAGGGTCGGACGGCCCCGTTCGGATCCTCGACCGCGCCGTCGGCCAGGTAGTTGGGGCCGACCGGAACCTTGCCGTGGCCGCCGGGGATGTCCAGCACATAGGTCGGCTGGGCCAGGCCCGAGACCGCGCCGCGCAAGGCCTTCATGATCGCCTGGCCCTCGGCCAGGGTGGTGCGCAGGTGGGCGGTGCCCGGCGCGTGGTCGCCGTGATGCAGGTAGTAGGGTCGGATCCGCGTCTCGACGAAAGCTCGCATCAGCGCGGCCAGCACCATGGGGTCGTCGTTGACGCCGCGCAGCAGCACCGTCTGGCTGAGCATCGGGATTCCGGCGTCGATGATCCTGGCGCAAGCGGCGCGGGCGGCGGGGGTCAGCTCGCGGACGTGGTTGGCGTGCAGGGCGACATAGACGGTCTTGGTCGTGCGCTTGAGAGCCGCGACCAGGTCGTCGGTCACCAGGCTGGGCTCGACCGCCGGGACGCGAGTGTGGAAGCGGACGATCCGGACGTGCGGGATCGCCTCCAGCCGGTCCATCAGCTCGGCCAGGCGGCGGGGCGACAGCACGAACGGGTCGCCGCCGGTGACGATCACCTCCCAGACCTCCGGCCGGCCGGCGATATAGGCCAGGGCCGCGTCCAGCTGGGCGGGGGTCAGGTTCGACAGCCCCTCGGGCCCGACCATCTCGCGCCGGAAGCAGAACCGGCAATAGACGGCGCAGGTGTGGGTGGGCTTCAGCAGCACCCGGTCCGGATAGCGATGCACGATTCCATCCACAGGACTGTGGATAACATCGCCGATCGGATCGCCATCCTCGCCGGGGCTGGCGACCAGCTCCTCGGGCGAGGGGACGAACTGCCGGGCGATCGGATCATTGGCGTTGGCCGGATCGATCAGCTCGGCCATCGCCGGCGTGATCGCCACCGCATAGCGCGCCGCCACCGCTTCCAGCGCCGGCAGGCGCTCGGGCGGGACCAGCCCGGCCTCGGCCAGCGACCGGGCGTCGCGGAGGGTCTTGGTGACGGGGGCCATGAGGGGCGGGGATATGCGGGATTTTTGGGGTGGAGGCAAACTGCTGATCCTCCCCCGCGATGCGGGGGAGGTGGCCCGGAGGGCCGGAGGGGGCAAACTGGACCTATGCCGCATTAGCCCCCTCAGTCGCTCCGCGACAGCTCCCCCGCATCGCGGGGGAGCAGCGTCCTCACCCCGCCACCGGCGTCCAGATAACGTCCTCGATCCGCCGCGCGCCCGTGGCCAGCAGCACCAGGCGATCAAATCCCAGCGCCGACCCCGACGCTTCCGGCATGTGCTCCAGCGCCGCCAGGAAGTCCTCGTCGATCGGATAGTGCTCGCCGTAGATCCGCGCCTTCTCGTCCATCTCGATCATGAACCGCCGGCGCTGTTCGGCCGGGTCGGTCAGCTCGCCGAAGGCGTTGGCCAGCTCGACCCCGCAGGCATAGAGCTCGAAGCGCTCGGCGACGCGCGGGTCGGCGGCCTTGGGGCGGGCCAGGGCGGCTTCCGAGATCGGGTATTCGCACAGCACCGTGGCGCGGCCTTCGCCCAGGCGGGGCTCGATCTTCTCGACCAGGATCCGGCTGAAGACGTCGGCCCAGCCGTCGTCCTCGGCCACCCGAATTCCGGCGGCGACGGCCGCGGCGGCGAGCGCCTCGCGGTCGGTGGATCCGTCGGCGGCGACGCTGGCCAGCAGGTCGATCCCGGTGTGGCGGTCGAACGCCTCGGCCACCGACAGCCGCTCGGGCTCAGCGAACGGATCGCAAGCCAGGCCCCGGAAGTCGAAGCGCTGGGTCCCGGCCGTCTCGGCCGCCAGGGCCAGCAGAGTGGCGCAGTCGTCCATCAGAGTCTGATACGGGGCGCCGGCCCGGTACCACTCCAGCATCGTGAACTCGGGATGGTGCAGCGGTCCGCGCTCGCGGTTGCGCCACACCTTGCCCAGACTGAAGATCTTCGCCTCGCCCGCCGCCAGCAGCTTCTTGCAAGCGAACTCAGGCGAGGTGTGCAGGTACAGCGGGCTGGCCTCGCCCGAGATCGTCAGGGCCTGGGTGGCGAAGGCGTGCAGGTGCGCCTCGTTGCCGGGGGAGACTTGCAGGGCGGCCGCCTCGACCTCCTCGAAGCCCTCGGCCTCGAACCAGGCGCGGAACGCCTTGGTGATCCGATTGCGGGCCAGCAGGAACGGGCGGCGATCGGCGTGGACGGCGGCGCGCCACCAGACTGCGGTCGAGGATGAGGACAAGGGCGGGAAACCGAAGACGCTGGAGATTTCGACCCGATCGCTATAGGAGGTCGGGCAAGGATCAATAGCACGATCGCGCCCGCGGCCTCGCGCGCGCTTTCTTCCAAGGACGGTAAGTACGTGAAGGTCGCAGCCAGCTCGCTCCGCAAAGGCGCCGTCGTCGACATGGACGGCAAGCTCTACGTCGTCTTGACGGTCGAAAACATCCACCCCGGCAAGGGCACCCCGGTGACCCAGCTGAACATGCGCCGCATCTCGGATGGCGTGAAGGTTTCGGAACGCTATCGCACCACCGAGCAGGTCGAGCGCGCCTTCGTCGACCAGCGCAACCACACCTTCCTGTACCAGGACGCCGAGGGCTTCCACTTCATGAACCCGGAAAGCTACGACCAGCTCGTGGCCACCGAGGACGTGATCGGCGACGCCGCCCCGTATCTGCAAGAGAACATGACGGTCCAGCTGTCGACCCACAACGACGTGCCGATCGCCATCGAACTGCCGCGCACCATGATCCTCGAGATCGTCGACACCGAACCGTCGGTGAAGGGTCAGACCGCCTCGTCGTCGTACAAGCCGGCCCTGCTGAGCAACGGCGTCAAGACGACCGTGCCGCCGTACATCACGGTCGGCACCCGCGTGGTGATCCTGACGGAAGACAACAGCTATCAGGAACGCGCCAAGGACTAAGGTTCTTGGGTTCTGAAATGCGAAAGGCCCGGCGGAGCGATCCGCCGGGCCTTTTTGTTTGTCCCCCAACCTCGTCATCCCGGCCGCAGCGAAGCGGAGAGCCGGGACCCAGGGGCGACCGCGATGCGCCGACCCCTGGGTCCCGGACAAGCCCTGCGGGCTTTCCGGGATGACACGATGGTTTAGGCGTTAGAAGTCCGCCGAGACCGTGACGAACCCCATCCGCGGCGCTTGCGGGAAGGCCGTGTAGCCGCCCGAGTTGCTGGTCACGCCGGCGGTCGAGACGCCCTTCTTGTCGAACAGGTTGGTGACGTTGCCGGTGATCCGCAGGCCCTTCACGAAGCCCTTGTCGGTCATGTCGAAGGTATAGCCGGCCTGCAGGTCGACCAGCATCATCGACTTCACCGACAGATCGTTGAGGTAGGTGACGAAGCGTTTGCCGACATAGTCGCCGCTGATCTGGGCGTCGAACTGGCCGAAGTCGACGCGGGCGATGGTCTTGTTCATCCACTTCGGCGTCAGCGGCACGTACTTGCCGCCGGTGGCGACGGTGACCGGGGTCGAGACGCCGCCGACGATCGTCGTGCCGCTCTGATAGTTCTGGTCGTACTTGGACTGGTTGTAGGACAGTGCGTTGTAGAGCTGGAAGTGCTCGCCGAACTTCAGGGTCCCGGCCACGTCGACGCCCTTGGTGGTCACGCCGCCGACATTGGCCAGGATGGCCGGCGCCGGGTTGATGAAGTTGAAGGGCGCGATGTTCAGCAGGCGGTTGCTGAACTTGACGTCATAGGCGTTGACCTGACCCTCGACGCCGGTGATCGGGCCCCAGGCCACGTCGCGGCGGCTGCGCAGGCCGATCTCGTAGGTCCACGAGGTCTCGGGCTTCACCGTCTGCTTGAACAGATCGAACGCCGCCTGGGTGCCCAGGCTCCAGGCCGAGAAGCCGTAGAAGCCGCTGCCCGCGCCGTACGGGATGAACTGGCGCATGTTCTGCTGAACGTTGACGAACACCTGATCCTTGTCGGTGATGTCCCACAGCGCGCCGACCTGGGGCAGGAACCACTTGTTCGAGGTGATGCTGCCGGTCGGATAATGGACCGGCACGGCCACGGTCGGCAGGTTCTGCTGGTTGATCGGGAACTTGCCGGTGGCGTCCTGCAGGCTGGACTTGAAGCCGGCCTGCAGCAGCAGGTTCGGCATGATCCGCCACTGGTCCTGCAGGTGCAGCTGGATGTCGTTGGTGAAGAACTCGGCGAAGTACTGGGTCAGGGCCTTCTTGCCGCGCGGCACGTCGTAGGGCGACAGGTCGTTGTTCTGCGCCGTCATCGGGTACCAGACGCGGTGCTGGGCCGGTTCGTTGTGCTCGAACCAGACGCCGCCCTTGATCTGGTGGTCGCCCAGGGTCCACTCGACCGTCGAGATCGCGCCCGGACGGTTGATCCGGTACTCGGTGGTGCGCACGGCGTTACCGCTGCCGCCCATCAGGGCGACGATGTTGGCCAGGGTGCCGGGGCTGGTGGCCGAGCCGCCGACGACCAGGCCCGGATAGTAGGTCGCGAACAGGCCCGGCAGGCCGGCGGTGTTGATCGGCCCGGCCACGATGCCGCGCCCGAAATTGTAGTGATAATAGGCCTGGTTGGTCCAGGTGAAGCCCTCGACCGGGGTCCAGGCGTACTTGATGTAGGACAGGATGTCCTCGCGCTGGGCGGCGCTGAAGCAGTTCGAGAAGTTGTTGCCCTGGGCCGGTGGCGGGGTGCCCGGACCGCCGGTCAGGGTGCTCGTGCAGGCCGCCAGGTTCGGATAGAGGAACGGGCGGCTATAGGGGGTGAAGCCGGCCGCCGCGGCGGTCTGCTGGTTGCCCATGGCGGTGGCGTCCTCGTTCGGCTCCACCTTCATCTGCCAGTCGGCGTAGAAGGTCAGCACGCCCTTCTCGCCCTCGCGGACCAGCTTCAGATTCACCTGGTGGCCGCGCTGGTGGCCGTCGAAGTCCCAGGCCTTGGCGTCCTGGCGCAGGTACGAGATGTAACCCTTGAAGCCGCCGGCCATCTCGCCCGCGTCGAGGCGGACGAAGGTGCGGCTGGTCTCGTTGCTGCCGACCGTCTGGCGGATGTTGAGGCCGCGCTCGGCCGACGGGTCGCGGCTGAAGGTCTCGATCGCGCCGCCCAGATTGCTGGTCGAGGCCACGCCCAGCGAGCCGGCGCCTGACGACAGGGTCACGCGGCTGACGTTCTCGCTGGTGATCGAGCGCGACACCGACAGGCCGTTATAGTTGCCGTACTGCTGGTCGCCCAGCGGCACGCCGTCCATCGTGAAGCCCAGCTGTTGGGTCGAGAAGCCGTGGACGAACAGCGACAGGTTCTGCTCGTTATTGCCCCACGGATCGGCGGTCCGGTAGACGACGCCAGGCAGGAACTGGATGGCCTTCAGCGGATTGGCGCCGGGCAGCACGCGCTGGATCTGCTGGCTTTCCATCGCCACGGCCGAGCGGGTCTCGCGGGTGCTGGTGATGATCAGCTGCTCGACGCTGGTCGAGTCGGCGTCGGTCGGCGCGGTGGCGGCGACGGGCGCGGCCGTCTCGGCGGCCCGGGCGCCGGTGGCCATCCCGCTCGCCATCAGGGCCGCCAGGGCCACGCCGCACCACAGGCGGCGGTTGCTCGTCTTCGTCGATTGCATCTTGCCCTATCCCCTTCGCGACACGCGACTTCCAGGGGCGGGGATAGGGAGGCCTCAAGACGGCTCCGCGACCGTTACACGACGCTGCCGTGACGATGCCCCAGGGCAACAGTCTCCGTCGGGGCGAACTACAGCCCGATCGCCTCCAGCTGCGCGCGGCTCATGGCGTCCAGCTGGGCGGCGGTCAGCTTGTTGACCTGGGCGCGCGACAGCTCGGTCAGCTGGCCGGGCGTGAAGGCCTCGATCTGGCTGGCGGTGAAGCCGGAGATCTGGCTGGGCATGATCTGGTCGATCTGGGTGGGCGTCAGGCTCTGGATCGCTACGGCCGGCAGCTGGCCGACCTGGGTGGTGGTCAGCGCCCCCAGCTGGGCGCCCGACAGCCGCGCCAGGCCTTCGGCCCCGAACGCGGTCAGCTGCTCGCCCGTGAAGCCGCGCACCTGGGTGGCGGTCAGGCTTGCGAACTGGTCGCCGCTGAGCGCGCCGATCGCGGTCAGCGACAGCGAGCCGACCTGGGCGCCGGTCAGGGCCGCGACCTGGGTCTTGTTGAACTCGCCGATGTCGCCGGCCGAGAGGCCGCGCAGCTGCACCGGCGTCAGGGCCGCGATCTGGCCGGCGGTCATGGCTCCGACCTGGGTCACGGTCAGGGCCGAGATGTCGCCGGCCGAGAAGCCTTCCAGCTGCTGTGCGCCCAGGGCGCCGATCTGGGTGATGGTGATCTCGCCGATGTCGGTGGCGGTCAGCCGCTCGATCTGGCTGGCGGTCAGGCCCCGCACCTGGTTGGTGGTCAGGCGGGCGAACTGGGTGGCGTCTAGGCCCGACAGAATCTCGCCCCGTACGGCCCCGATCTGGCTGGCCGACAACGCCGCCACCTGGGTTTCCGACAACTGGCCGAAGCTGTTGACGTCGAGGCCCGCCACCTGGGTGACCGACAGGCCGCCGACCTGGGTCGTCGACAGCAGCGGCAGGCGCGAGGTCCCCAGCGCCGCGAAAGCCGTGGAGGATAGGGCCCCGATCTGGCCGGCGCTCAGGCTGGCCAAGTCCGTGGTCGAGAGGTTGCCGATCAGGGTGGTCGACAGGCCGGCCATCTGGCTGGCGTTCAGCTGGCCCAGCCGGCCCTGGAACACGCTGTCGGGCAGGGCTGCCAACTGGGTGGCCGAGAGGCTCGCGAACTGGGCGGCCGAGAGGTCGGCGATGGCGGTGGTCGGCAGGCTGGCCAGGTTGGTCGCCGACAGGGCGCCCACCTGGGCCGCCGTCAGGCCCTTGACCTGGGTCGTTGAAAGCTCGGCGAAGTCGGCGGCCGACAGCGCGCCGACCTGGGTGGTGCTGAGACTCTGCACCTGGGTGGTCGACAGCCTGGCGACCTGGGTGGCGGTCAGGGCGCTGAAGGCAGTGGCCGACAGGGCCGCCAGGAAGCCGCCGGCCAGGCCGCCGACCTGGGTCTCGGCCATGGCCGCCAGCTGGGTTCCGGTCAAGGCGCCCACCTGGGTGGTCGACAGTCCCGTCAACTGGCTGGAGGTCAGGCCGGCGACCTGGGTCGCGGTCATCGCCGGCAGGGCGTCGCTGGCCAGGGCGCCCAGCTGCACCGAGCTCAGCGCCGCCAGCTGAGCGGTCGACAGGCCGCCGACCTGGGTGGGGCGCAGGGCCGAGACCTGGGATGGGGCCAGGGCCCTGACCTGGCTGGTGGTGAGCGCGGCTAGCTGGGTCGTGCTCAGCGCCGCCACGTCGGTGGCGGGCAGGGCGGCCAACTGGGCGGTCGAGATCGCGCCGACCTGGGTGGCGCTGAACTCGGCCATGTCTTCGGTCGTCAGGCCGCGCAGCTGGGTGGCGGTCAGGGCGCCGATCTGGCTGGCCGAAAGCGCGGCCACGCGGGTAGCGTCCAGGGCCGAGACCGCGCCCGGCGTCAGGCCGCTCACCTGGACCGGGGTCAGCAAGGCGAGGCGCTCGGTCTCCAGCGCCGCCACCGCCGTGGTCGACAGGCCCGCGATCTGGGTCGAGCGCAGGGCGGTCCATTGGCTGGCGCCCAGCTTGCTCAGGTCGGCGGCGTCGAGGGCCGCGAGTTGGGTGGTGCTCAGCCCCTGGATCTGGGTCGTGGTCAGGCCCGCCCACTGGGTGGCCGAGAGGCCGCCGACCAGGTCGCCCGACAGCGCCCCGACCTGGGTGGCGCTGAACGCCGCGACCTGGGTGGCGCTGAACAGGCCGAAGGTCGTGGTCTCCAGGCTCTTGACCTGGGTGGTGGTCAGGCCGCGGATCTGGGCGGACTCCAGCCGCTGCAGCCCTTCGGGCGTCAGGCGGCCGAAATTGGCCGGGGACAGGGCTCCGAGCTGGGTCGGAGACAGGCTCCCGATCTGGGTGGCGGTCAGGGCCTTGGCGACGTCTGACGCCAGGCTGGCCATCTGGTCGGTGGTCAGGCCGCGCAGCTGGGTCTGGCCCAGCGCCGCGACCTGGGCGGGCGACAGGCTGGCCAGGGCCGTGGTCGACAGCTTGCCGATCTGGGTCGCGCCGAGGTTGGCGATCGCCGTCGTGGGCAGGTGCGTGACCAGCGCGCCCACCTGGGTCCCGTCCAGCGCCCCGATCTGGGTGGCGCTGAGCTGGGTGACATCGATGTCCGACAAGCCCTTCAGCTGGGTGGCCGTCAGGCCCTTCATCTGGGCGGCCGTCAGGCGCGCCGTCTGGCTGGCGTCGAAGGCTGACAGCGCCTCGGGCGTGAAGCCGCCGATCTGGGCGGCATTCAGCGCCCCGATCTCGGTGGTGGTCAGGCGGGCGACGTCCGTGGTCGAGAAAGCGCCCAGCTGGGTGGGCGTGACGCCCGTCAATTGGCTCGACGCCAAGGGGGCGATCCCGCGCAGGACGGCCAGCTGGGTTCCGGTCAGGGCGCTGATCTGGCCGGAGGCCAGGGCGCCCGCCTGTTCAGGTGTCAGGGCCGCCAGGTCGCTGGTCGACAGCGCCTTCAGCTGCAGCGGCGACAAGGCTCTCAGCTGGGTGGCCGAGAAGGCGCCGAAGTCCTCGTCCGACAGGCCGGCCAACTGTTCGGGCGGCAGTTCGCGGATCTGGGCGGCGGTGAAGGCCTTGAGCTGGGCGCGGGTGAATTCGTTGAAGTCCTCGCCGTCCAGGCCCTTCAGCTGGCTGGGCTGCAGGCGGGCGATCTGGCTGGCGCTGAGCGCCCCCACCTGGGTGGCGTCCAGGGCCGAAAGGCCCGTGGCCGTCAGGCCGCCCATGGCGGCCGGGTCGAGGGCGGCGATCTGGCTGGCGCTGAGGCCGGCGATGGCGGTCGCCGACAGGGCCGCCGCCTGGTTGGCGGCCAGGCCGGTCAGCTGGGTGGTTGAGAGACCCGCCAGGAATTCCGGCCCCGCGCGGCCCAGTTCGGTGGCCGACAGCGCCCGGACCTGGGTCGGCTTCAGAATGGCCAGGCGGCTGGCCCCCAGGGTCTTCAGCTGATCGGCGTTCAGCACCGACAGTTGGGCGGTGGTGGCGCTCACCCATTGATCGGGCGTGGTCAGGGCCAGGGTCGAGGCCGGCAGGGMGCGCACGGTCGCCGCCGACAGCGCGCCGAACTGGGTCGAGGTCAGGGCGCCGAACTGCTCGGCCGACAGGCTCCTGACCTGGGTGGCGCTCAACGCCCCGACCTGGGTGGCGGCCAGGGCCCCGACCTGCTCCGCGCTGAACTCGCCGATGTCGGCCGTCGACAGGCCGCGCAACTGGGCCGGCGACAGGGACCGCACCTGGATCGCCGACAGGCTCTGGATCTGGTCGAGCGACAGGGCCGAGACGGCCGTCGCGCTGAGGGCGGCGACCTGGGTGGTGCGCAAGCTGTCCAGCAGCTCGGTGCTCATCGCCGCCACCTGGGTGCGCGACAGGGCCTGCATCTGACCCTGGTTCAGTACGGTCAGCTGGGTGGCGCTGAAGGCGATGGTCGTGGGCAGGCGCGGCAGCTGGGCGGCCGTCAGCCCCGCCAGCTGGTTGGCGTTGAACCTGGCGAACTGCTCGGCGCTGAGGCCGCTGATGGCGGTGACCGAGATCGCGGCGACCTGGGCCTTGGTCAGCTTGGCGAATTCCGAAGGCGGGGCCGCGGCGATGGCCGCCCCGCTCAGCGCCGCGATCTTGGTCGGCGTTAGGCTGGACAGAACGGAGGGGTCCGAACCAACGACCGCCATCACGATACTCCACCGAACTCGAAGCGTCCGGGCATCCCCTTCGAGGATGGCGCGGCCGACGGCGCCGCCAACTTTCCGGACGGCGAATCTCTAATCGCCACTCTAGGTGGAAAGATGTTTAGTTCAAACTGCATTTCCGAGCCTGGCGTAGCGGGTCAAGCCCGCCACCAGGGCGTCGAACACCAGCCGCACGCGGCGCACGTCCTTCAGGTCCTCGTGGGTGACGACGAAGGTCTCCAGGTCGAAGCTGAACACCTCGGGCAGGACACGCTCCAGCATCGGGTCGCGAGCGGCCAGCCCGACCTGGCAGACGCCCAGGCCCAGGCCCGCGCGGATCGCCGCCAGCTGGGCCACGTCGTTGTCGGTGCGGAACGTGAACTCGTCGGGCCGCAGGTCCAGACCCAGGGCCTTGATCGCGCGGACGCCGATCGTCTCGGTCTCGTAGCCGATCAGCGGCAGGCGGCGGGCCTCGTCCAGGCTGGCGGGACGGCCCCAGGCGTCCAGCAGACGCTTGTGGGCGTGCATGCCCAAGGTGATGTTGCCGACCCGCTTGGCCAGCAGGGCCTCCTGGGTGGGCCGCACCATGCGCACGGCGATGTCGGCCTCGCGGCGCAGCAGGTCCTCGCTGCGGTTGGTCAGGGCCAGCTCGAACACCAGGCCCGGATGAGCCTCGCGCAGGTCGGCCAGGATCGGCGGCAGCACCTCCATGCCCACCACCTCGCTGGCGGTGATGCGCACGGCGCCCGAGGCGGCGTCGGCCTCGGCCGAGGCGGCGCGAGCCAGCGAGGCGGCGGCGATCGCCATGGCCCGGGCGTGCTTGGCCAGCTCCCGCGCCAGCGGCGTCGGGGTCAGGCCGGAGGGCGAGCGGGTGAACAGGGCCACGCCCAGTTGGGCCTCCAAGTCCTCGACCCGCCGGCGCACCGTGGGCTGGGCCGCGCCCAGCTGGCGGGCGGCCGCCGACAGGCTGCCGGTGTCGATCACGGTCAGGAAGGCGCGCTGGCGCTCCCAGTCGACGGCGGTGGGCAGGTCTTGGCTCATCTATTTTTGATAGGCCGATCGATCATTCTCGGCAATTTCTATCGAGCGCGGCGAGCGGCATCTTGTGGTCATCGCAAACGCAGGAGCCGGCCATGACCGCCCAGAACCGCATCGCACTCGTCCTCGGCGCCAATGGCGGCGTGGGCGGAGAGACCGCCGCCGCGCTCGTTCGCAAGGGCTGGACCGTCCGCGCCCTGGTCCGCGACCCGGGCAAGGGCGGTCTAGCCGGGGTTAGCTATCTGAAGGGCGACGTCTTGGACCGCGCCGCCGTGGTCGCCGCCGCCCAGGGCGCCTCGATCATCGTCCACGCGGTCAACCCGCCCGGCTATCGCGGCTGGAAGCAACTGGTCCTGCCGATGCTGGACAACACCATCGCCGCCGCCCGGTCCAGCGGAGCGCGGATCCTGCTGCCGGGCACGATCTACAACTACGACCCCGCCGCCCATCCGGTGATCGACGAGACGACGCCCCAACGCGCCGGAACCCGCAAGGGCAAGATCAGGATCGCGATGGAGGCCCGGCTCGAAGCGGCCGCCGGCGAGAACGTGCGCTCGTTGGTCCTGCGGGCCGGCGACTATTTCGGCCCGCGCTCGACGACCAACAGCTGGTTCGCCTCGGGCCTGGTGACGCCGGGCAAGCCGGTGAAGACCATCCTCTATCCGGGCGACAAGGGTGTCGGCCACGCCTGGGCCTATCTGCCCGATGTCGGCGAGACCTTCGCCCGTCTGGCCGATCGCGACGCCGAGCTGCCGGCCTTCGCCCGCTTCCATTTCGAGGGGGTCTGGGACTTGGACGGGACGGTGATGGTCCGCGCCATCGCCCGCGCGGCCGGCCTGAAGCGTCCGAACGCGCGCCAGTTGCCGTGGGCGCTGCTGCCGGTGGCCGGCCTGTTCAGCGAGACCCTGCGCGAATTGGCCGAGATGCGGCCGTTCTGGCGTCATCCGCTGCGGCTGGACAACCGCCGCCTCGTGGCGTTCCTCGGCGAGGAACCGCGTACGCCGCTGGACGTGGCGGTGCGGGCGACGATGGCGGGGTTGGGCGTGCCGCTGGCGGAGGCGCCGCCGCCGCGGGGCGTGCTGAAGGCGGCTTGAAGAGGCGCGTCAGTCCGGCCGAAGGGCCTCCACGAACCACTGGCGTAGCGCCGCGACATGCGGGCGATCGCTCAAGGCGGGTGCGCAGGCGAAGTGGTAGGTCTCGCCGGGCAGGGTCGTCTCGAACGGCGTGACCAGGAGTCCGCTGCGCAAGGCGTCGGCGGCGATGACCAGGCTGGCGATGGCCACGCCTTGGCCGGCCACCGCGGCCTGGATCGCGTGCAGGCTGTCGGTGAAGCGCACCCCGCCGTCGATGTTGACACCTGTCACGCGGGCCTCGTCGCACCAGCGCCGCCAGTCGGGAGCGGGCCGCGGCACGACCCAGCCGTCGATATGGATGAGCCGGGCCCGCGTCAGGTCCTCGATCGTCTTCAGGCCAAGGCCCGGGCTGCAGACCGGGGCGAAGACGTCCTCGCATAGCGGAGTCGCCGCCACGTCGGGAAAGGGCCCCCGACCATAGCGGATGGCCAGTTCGACCCCGCCGGGGCGAAGCTCGGCGACCTGGCCGGAGCCCTGCAGCCGCAGCTCCAGGTCCGGAAGCCGGGCTTGCAGGTCGGCGAGCCGCGGGACCAGCCATTGGCCCAGGAATGCGGGTGTGGCTGACAGTGTCAGGATCGTCTCGGCGGGGACGCGCCGGAGACGACCGACCGCACGGTCGATCTCCGCGAAGCCCGTGGCGGCCGCTTCATGCAGGATCCGGCCCTCCGGTGTCAGAGCCACGCGGCGCGGACCGCGGTCCAGCAACCGGACGCCCAGATGAGTCTCCAACTGGCGCACCTGGTGGCTGATCGCCGTGGGGGTCACGAACAGCTCGGCGGCGGCGCCCTTGAAGCTGGCCAGCCTGGCGGTCGCCTCGAACGCGCGCAGAGCGCCGAGCGGCGGAAGATCGAAGGCGCCCATGCTGAATAGGATTCATCTTTTCGCTGAGAAATTCGATTTTGCGCCCTGATCTGGCTGAGAACAAGGTTCGCGGGGGTCTGTCCTGGATGATCCCTGATCACCCCGCTCAGGAGCGCTCGCCGCATGCCTCGTCTCGTCGCCGGTCTCATCGACGTCTTCGCCGACACGCCGCTGAGCGGCAATCCGCTGGCGGTCGTGGAGGGCGGCGAGGACCTGGACGACGCCGTTCTGCGTCGCATCGCCGGCGAGTTCAACCAGGCCGAGACGACCTTCATCATGGCCAGCACGCGGGCGGACTGGAAGCTGCGCTCGTTCACCGCCGACGGCTCGGAAGTCTTCGGCGCAGGGCACAACGCCCTGGGCGCCTGGCTGTGGCTGGCGCACTTCGGCCTGCTCGGCGACCTGGCCGAAGAGAGGACGTTCCATCAGGAGATCGGCGAGCATGTTCTGCCGATCATCCTGCGGACGCGCGAGGGGCGGATCCATGGGCGCATGCGGCAAGCGCCGTTGCAGCTGCTGGAGCCGCTGACGCAGGTCGACGGCCTTGCCCGGAGCCTGGGTCTCGAGCCGGGGGACATCCTGCCGTTCCCGCCGCCGCGCGGAGCCGACACCGGCGCGCCGCACCTTATGGTCCGGGTCGGCGGCAAGGCGGCGGTCGACCGCTGCGCGCCGCTGGCCGCCCAGTTGCTGGCGGTGTTGGGCCCCACAGGCGCGGAGGGCTGCTATGTCTACGCCTTCGACGAAAGCGCGCCCGGCGCGGCCTATGCCCGCTTCTTCAATCCCACCGTGGGGCTCTGGGAGGACGCGGCGACAGGGACGGCGGCGGGGCCGCTGATCGCCTATCTCGCCGCATCGGGCCTGATCGGGCCGGACGCCGCCCTCGTGGTCGAGCAGGGCGTGAAAATGGGTCGTCGCAGCCTGCTCAGCCTGCGGCTCGGGCCCGATCCCGAACTGTCCGGCGCGGGGGTCGTGGTCCTGCGGGGCGAGCTGATCCTGTAAGGCCTAGCGCGCCCGCTCGCCTTCCGTCTCTTTCAGGAACCAGTCGCGCAGCTTGAGCAGTCTCGGCAGCTTGGGGTTCTCGGCGCGCCAGACGAAGTGGTGGCCGGTCTCGACGTCGACCTCGCCGGGCAGGGGGCGGACCAGGCGACCGTCGCCCAGATCGCGGCGGGCGATGCCGCTGCGGGCCAGGGCGACACCCAGGCCCTGGGCGGCGGCGTCCAGCATCATCGACGAGTCGTCGAAGCCCAGGGCTGGCGGCAGCTGCGGCGCCTCGATGCCCATGGCGTGGAACCAGGTCGACCAGGGCAGGCCGGTATGGCGCAGCAGCGGGGCGTGCAGCAGGTCCTCGGGCTTGTCGATCGGATGGCGCTCCAGCAGGGCCGGGCTGCAGACCGGGAACAGCACCTCGTCGATCAGCCGCACCGATTCCACGCCGGGCCAGGGACCTTCGCCGAAGCGCAGGGCGACGTCGGCGCCGTCGGTGGCCAGGTCGGACATACGGTCCTCGACCCGGATGGTCAGGTCCAGCTCGCCGGTCTCGGCCGACAGGCGGGCCAGCTGGGTGACCAGCCAGCGGGTGGCGAAGGCCGCGCCGGTGGAAATGACGATCGGGCCGCTGGCCGCGCGGCGGGCCCCGTCGACGCCCTGGCGCAGCGTGTCGATCGCTGCCCCGATCTGGGCCGCCAGGGCCGCGCCGGTGGGGGTGGGCTCCATCTGATTGCCGCGCCGGGCGAACAGCTGGACTCCCAGCTCTTCCTCCAGCTTGCGGACCTGCTGGCTGACTGCGCCGTGGGTGACGAACAGCTCGTCGGCCGCCCGGCTGTAGCTCCTGTGGCGGGCGGCGGCCTCCAGGGCGACCAGGGACGAGAACGGCGGCAGGCGCATGGTCAAGATGTAGGGATGTTAGTCCAGCTCACAAGTCCGCACAGATACCATCGTTCGTAAAGCGCCGGTGGATTTGGCATTGTCCTCATCGCGGCGCCGCACTGACGATCTTTCCTCTCTCGCTTCTTCAAAAGGACGGAAACGATGAAGACCCTGCTTCTCGCGGGCGCGCTGACGCTCGCCCTGTTCGCTGGCGCCGCCGCCAAGGCCCCGCTGCTGATCCATGACGACCTCCGCTGGGCCGAGGGCATCACGCCCCATACGGTGCGGTAACCGATGCCGGACGATGCGCGTGGGGGCGCGCCCAGTTCAGGACAGCAAAGCAAAAAGGCCCGGAGGGAAGCCTCCGGGCCTTTCTCATGTCTTCCTTCTCCCCTTGCGGGAGAAGGTGGCCGCGGAGCGGACGGATGAGGGGTTGAAGACCCTATCCGACAGGCTCGCGCGACCCCTCATCCGTCGCCTGGCGGCGACACCTTCTCCCGCAAGGGGAGAAGGGGAGGGAAAGCCTACTTCCCCGCCGCCGTCAGGGCGTCCATCAGCTCCGGCACGGCGGTCTTGTAGTCGGCGACCAGGCCGAAGTCGGCGACCTGGAAGATCGGCGCGTCGGCGTCCTTGTTGATCGCGACGATCACCTTGGAGTCCTTCATGCCGGCCAGGTGCTGGATGGCGCCCGAGATTCCGATGGCGACGTACAGCGCCGGCGCCACGACCTTGCCCGTTTGCCCGACCTGGTAGTCGTTCGGGGCGTAGCCGGCGTCGACGGCCGCGCGCGAGGCGCCGACGGCGGCGCCCAGCTTGTCGGCCAGCGGCTCGATCACGCGCTGGAACTCCTCGGCTGATCCCATGGCGCGACCGCCCGAGACGACGATCTTGGCCGCGGCCAGTTCCGGACGGTCCGACTTGACCATTTCTTCGCTGACGAAGCGGGTCTGCTGCGCGTCGGCGCCGCCGACGGTTTCCACCGAGGCCGAGCCGCCTTCCGCCGCCGCCGCGAAGGCGGTCGGGCGGACGGTGATCACCTTCTTGGCGTCCGACGACTGGATGGTCTCCAGCGCGTTGCCGGCATAGATCGGACGCGTGAAGGTGTCGGCCGAGACGACCTCGACGATGTCCGAGATCGGGGCGACGTCCAGCTTGGCGGCGACCCGCGGGGCGAAGTTCTTGCCGCCCGAGGTGGCCGGAACCAGGATCGCGTCGTAACTTTGAGCCAAGGCCAGGACGGCGTCGGCCTGGGCTTCGGCGACGCCGTGACCCAGGGCGTCGCTCTCGGCCAGCAGGACCTTGCGGACGCCGGCGATCTTGGCGGCGGCGTCGGCCACGGCCTTGGCGCCCTTGCCCAGGACCAGCACGTCGACGTCGCCCGAGATCTTCAGGGCGGCGGTGACGGTCTTGTGGGTGCCGTCGCGCAGGTGCGCGTTGTCGTTATCGGCGACGACGAGAACGGCCATTACAGCACCCCCGCGGTGTTGAGCTTCGAAACCAGGTCAGCGGCGGTCTCGACCTTGATGCCGGCCGAACGCTTGGCCGGCTCGGTGACCTTGACCACCTTCAGGCGCGGCGCGATGTCGACGCCGTAGTCGGCGACCGCCTTCTGGGCGATCTCCTTCTTCTTGGCCTTCATGATGTTGGGCARGGWKRCGTAGCGCGGCTCGTTCAGGCGCAGGTCGGCGGTGACGATGGCCGGCAGATCGACGTCCAGGACCTGCAGGCCGCCGTCGACTTCGCGGGTGACCTTGGCGGTCGAACCGGAAACCTCGATCGCCGAGGCGTAGGTCGCCTGCGGCCAGCCCAGCAGGGCCGACAGCATCTGGCCGACGGCGTTGTTGTCGCCGTCGATCGCCTGCTTGCCCATCAAAACGAGGTTCGGGTTCTCCTCGGCCACGACGGCCGCCAGCAGCTTGGCCACGGCCAGCGGCTCGGGATCGGCGTCGGTGGTGATCAGGATCCCGCGGTCGCCGCCCATGGCCAGGGCCGTGCGGATGGTCTCCTGCGCCTGGATCGGGCCGATGCTGACGATGACGACCTCGGTCGCCACGCCCTTTTCCTTGAGGCGCACGGCTTCTTCCACCGCGATCTCACAGAAGGGGTTCATCGACATCTTGACGTTCGCCAGGTCGACGCCGGTCTGGTCCGCCTTCACGCGGGCCTTGACGTTGTAATCGATAACCCGTTTGACCGGGACTAGGACCTTCATCGGTTTCCACCGCCTCCAGGCTGCATTTTATCGTGCGTAGGCAACCGACTTACCGCTTCGGCGCCGCAATGCAAGTTTCCCTTCGCGTAAGCGTAATGCGTTGGGGGATGTATCGTTCAAACAGTTGTACGATTTCCGAGGCCGTGTGGTCCCGCCGCATCGGCCGAGCCAATTCCCCTGGGCGCGAAAAGGCGGTAAGGGGCGCCCATGAACAAGACCTTCACCCGCCTGAAGTACATCTTCCTGGGCCTGTTCGTGCTGCTGAGCGGCGCGGCCCTGACCTACCACGTCGTGTGGGTCTGGCCGAAAGAGAAGTGCGAGAAGCAAGGCCGTCTCTGGGCGGGCAAGTGGATGAAGTGCGCCACCAGCTATTCGATCGAGACCCTGACTCGCCGGCCGGTGAACGTGCCGCCGATCAATGGCGAGGCGCGGGTGAAGCCGGAGGCCTCTTCTCCGACCTCCCCGGCGAAGGCCGGGGCCCAGGTCGAACCCAAGGCCGCTCCGGAGCAGGCGAAGCCATAGGGCGCGCCCACTCCAAACTCACCGGATGAATCTGGGCCCCGGCCTTCGCCGGGGAGGTCGGGGTCTTAGGCCCTACCGCGTCGCCCCCGGCTTCCACAGCACGTCTGCCGCGCCCTTGTCGTTGCTCCAGCGGGCGGCGACGAACAGCAGGTCGGACAGCCGGTTCAGGTATTTGATCGCCGGCGCCCCGACGATCTCGCCCTCCATTTCCGACAGCGCCACGCAGGTCCGCTCGGCCCGGCGGCAGACGGTGCGGGCCACGTGCAGGGCCGCGGCCGCCGGCGACCCAGCGGGGAGCACGAACGAGGTCAGGGGCGCCATCTCGCCGTTCAGCAGGTCGATCTCGCGCTCCAGCCGCTCGACCTGGCTGTCGACGATGCGCAGCGGCTCCCAGTCGGGCTTGCCGTGCTGCTCGGGGGTGGCCAGGTCCGCGCCCAGGTCGAACAGGTCGTTCTGGATCCGCTCCAGGATCGCGTCGAGCACCGGGTCCGCGGTATGCCCCCCTCCAGTAAATTGGCGCGCCTGGCCGATGGCGGCGTTGGTCTCGTCGACCCCGCCATAGGCCTCGACCCGCAGGGAAGCCTTGCTGACGGGGGCTCCGGTGGCGAGGCGCGTCGCGCCGCCGTCGCCCGTGCGGGTATAGATGCGGTTCAGCGTGACCATCGGTCGCGGACCCTTGTTCGGCGAATAAGGTTAGGTTTTTCAGCCCTTACGCCACCAGAAGGCGGCGGCGACTAGGACGAGGATGGCGATGAACTGCAAAAGCACGCGCAGCCGCATCAGCTTGTTCGAATAGGAGCGGCCGAAGTCGCCCCCGCGAAACAGGGCGTAGAGGCCGGCGGCCAGGGCGATCAGAACCGCCACGAGCGCGGCGGGGACGAGAAAGTCGAACAGGTGGCTCATGGCCGCCGAGAATAGGCCGTGGAACTCGGCCGCGCCATAGAGGCCGGAGCCGTAAGGGCCCTCATGCGTTCACCCGCTTCGCGCCGGTGATTCGGTTCGACGAGCGCTGTCCGCTGAATCGATTCGTCGAACTTGTTCGCTGAGCGCATTTGTCGCAGTGACGCTTTGAAAGCGCTCCCATATCTATAATCCCTCGCCATTGTTCGGCGAATTCAGTTCAATTTCGCGGTTGCAATGACGCTCCCCTAGCGTTATTGCGCCCGCTTCCTATTTTTAGTGCGCGTTCGTTGAACATGATCACCTCCCCCACCGCGGATCGTTCAACGCTTTCACTCACCCCAGCGGGGAGCAGGAGATAACCGCATGGCCCAGAGCGCATTGCTCTCGACCGCCGCGCTCTCCGCGTCCGATCGCGAAGAGGCCCTGGCCGAAGCGCGCCAGTTGATCATCGATCTGCGCGACGCCGCGCAAGATGGCCGTCAACTGGCCCGCCGCTACGCCGACGTTCTTCAGAACGTCGTCGACGAATATTGCATCGAATTCGAGAAGCGCRCCGAAGCCGCTCTCGCCCGTTTGGAGTCCGCCGCATGAGCTTTGTGTCCGTCAATATCGAGTCCGCCACCGACTCTCCGGTGAAGCTGACCCGCCGGGCTCTGGCCAAGCAGCGCACCCGCGAACGCGTCCTGGCCGCCGCCCGCCGCCTGTTCAGCGAGCGCGGCTACGAAGGCGCCACGATCCGTGACATCGCCCAGGCCGCCGGCATGTCGACCGGCGCGGTGTTCGCCAGCTTCGCCGACAAGTCGGAGCTGTTCGAGGAAATCCTGACCGCCGACTACGAAGTCATCTACGCCCAGATGATCCAGGCCTCGCGCACGGCCAAGACGATCGACGAAGCCCTGCTGGGCCTGTTCGGTGTCGCCTACAGCTTCCATGTCGAGCAGCTGCCGCTGCTGCGCGCCAGCATCGCGGTGTCGTGGACCCGGTCGGAAGCCGCCGAGCGTCGCGCCCGCGCCGACATCAAGCACATCTTCCGCCTGATCGCCGAAGCCCTGCAGCGCGGCGTCGACCAGGGCCAGTTGAAGAAAGATATCGACGCTAAGCTCTTGGCTGAGATCACCTGGGACGTGTATGTCGCCAACTATCGCCGCGCCGTCTACGACGGTTGGTCGGTGGAAGCTCTGCTAGCGCGGCTTTCGGATCAACTGAAAGTCATCTTCGCGGGCGYCCGCGCTTAAGCCCGAACGACGCTCCGTTCGGGGGAACGGGGCGTCTTCGATTGAACAATGACGCTAGCGTGTTCGAGGGGGACGTGCGTGGGCGTGAGAGATGATCAGAAGGCGGCGACGCGCGAGAAGGTTCTCGAAGCGGCGCGCGACCTCTTCAATGACGTCGGCTACGAGGAGACCACCATCCGCGCCATCGCGGAGCGGGCGGGGGTTTCCGTCGGCAGCGTGTTCACCACCTTCGCCTCCAAGGCGGAGGTGCTGAGCCATGTCATGGAACATCGCCTGACCGAGCTCTATGCCGAGTTCGACCGGGTGGTGCCGTTCCTGCGGGGCAGCACGGCCGACCGGCTGTGCTCGATCTTCGCCATCCACTACGAGTTCGAGACCCGGCGCTCCAAGCTGTTCCTGGCCCACATCGCCGCCTCGTACAATCCGAACAACGACCCGGGCGTGACGCCCTACGGCCGCAACCCGCGCCTGACCCAGATGCTGCTCGACATCCTGGACGAGGGCGTGCGCAAGGGCGAGGTGCGGGGCGACCTCGATCTGCGCCTGGTCGTCGACACCCTGAAGGCCGCCTATGCCTGGAACTACCGCATGACGGCCGCGGCGGGGGCGACCCTGCCGGCCGGCGAGATGTCGGCGGTGATGGACAAGCAGATCGGCGTGATCGCCGAGGGCTGGCGGCCGCGCTGACTTCCCTTCTCCCCTTGCGGGAGAAGGTGGCCGAAGGCCGGATGAGGGGTCGATAGACCTGTCGGCTTGGCGCCCAGCCTCAGCCGCCTGTCGCGGCGGATGCTTCCTTCAACCCCTCACCCGACCGCCTTCGGCGGCCTCCCTCTCCCGCAAGGGGAGAGGGAGCCGAAACCCCTACAGCGTCGCCATGTCGATCACGAAGCGGTAGCGCACGTCGCTGCGGGCCATGCGCTTGTAGGCTTCGTTGATCTGGTCGATCGAGATGGTCTCGATGTCGGCGACGATGCCGTGCTGGCCGCAGAAGTCGAGCATCTCCTGGGTTTCCTTGATCGAGCCGATCATCGAGCCGGCCAGGGTGCGGCGGCCGGGGATCAGGGCGAAGGCGTTCAGCGCCACCGGCTCTTCCGGCGCGCCGACCAGCACCATGGTCCCGTCCACCTTCAAGAGGTTCAGATAGGCGCCCCAGTCGATCCCGGCCGAGACGGTGCAGATGATCAGGTCCAGGGTCCCGGCCAGGGTCTCGAAGGTCGCGGGATCGCTGGTGGCGTAGTAGTGGTCGGCGCCCATCTTCAGGCCGTCTTCCTGCTTGGACAGGGTCTGGCTGAGGACGGTGACCTCCGCGCCCAGGGCGTGGGCGATCTTGACGCCCATGTGGCCCAGGCCGCCCATGCCCAGGATCGCCACCGACTTGCCCGGACCGGCATTCCAATGCCGCAGCGGCGAATAGAGGGTGATGCCGGCGCACAGCAGCGGGGCGGCGGCGTCCAGGGCCAGGTTGTCGGGGATCGACAGGACGTAGCCTTCCTTGACCACCATGTGGTCGGAATAGCCGCCATAGGTCGGCAGGTCGCTGCCCGGCTGCGCGCCGCTGTAGGTCAGGACAAGGCCCGGCATGTACTGCTCGCGGTCCAGGTCGCGGGCCGCGCAGGTGGTGCAGCTGTCGACGAAGCAGCCGACGCCGACCCGGTCGCCTTCCTTGAAGCGCGTGACGCCGGCGCCGACGGCGGTGACCACGCCGGTGATCTCGTGGCCGGGCACGATCGGATAGACGCTCTGGCCCCAGCCGTTGTCGACCATGTGGATATCGGAGTGGCAGACGCCGCAGTGCTTGATGGCGATGACGACGTCGTCGGCGTTCGGTTCGCGACGGTCGAAGGTGAAGGGCGTGAGGGGCGCGCCGGCGGCGGGCGCCGCATAGCCTTTGGCTTTGGCCATTCGGATGTGTCCTTGGATTGGGGGAGCGATCGGGGAGGATCGAACGCCGGCAGGATTGCCACGCCGTGGACCGGGAGCGTTACGCCGATCCTGCGAGTCTCTTGCCTGATCCTGCAAACGGCGGCGAAAGCGGTTTTCCCGTCGCGCGCCCGGGCGTAGAACGCAGGCTTCGCGAAAGCCCGGAAAACCAAGCCTTTGAGCCCTTCCCCCGACGCCGACGTCTATGCCCAGATCGCCGAGCTGGTCGCCCGTTACGCCAACGACGACAGCCCCGAGTCCGCGATCGGCGGCCTGTACCTGACCCGCCGCTGCTCGCCCAGCGGCCGGCTGCACATCGACCAGCGGCCGTCGTTCTGGCTGGTGGCGGGTGGGCGCAAGTGCCTGACGGTCGGGGACGAGGAGCTGCATTACGGCGTTGGCGACTGCCTGCTGGTGGCCCTGGACCTGCCCGCCACCGCGCGGATCCTGCAGGCCAGCGAGGCCGAGCCGCATCTGTGCGTGGGCGTGGCCATCAACCCGGCCCGGCTGGCCGAGCTGATCGGTCGGTTGCCGGAGCAGGCTTCGGCGAGCCCGAGCGGCATGCGCGGCGTGGCGGTCAATCCGGCCTCGCCGGAGCTGCTGGACGCCACCCTCCGCCTGCTGCGCCTGCTGGAGCGACCGGACGACGTGGCGGCCATGGCCCCGCTGATCGAGCAGGAGATCCTCTACCGCCTGCTGAGCGGACCGCACGGCGCGCGGCTGCTGCACATCGCCATGGCCGAGGGCCAGGGCCACCGCGTCACCCGCGCCGTCGCCTGGCTGCGCGAGCACTTCGCCCAGCCCCTGCGGATCGAGGCGCTGGCCGACCACGTGGGCATGAGCGAGTCGTCGCTGCACCACCACTTCAAGGCCGTCACCAACATGACGCCGATGCAGTACCAGAAGCAGCTGCGGCTCTATGAGGCCCGCCGGCTGATGCTGGTCGAGAACATGGACGTCGGGACCGCCGGCTACAGCGTCGGCTACCAGAGCCCCTCGCAGTTCAGCCGTGAATACCGGCGGCTGTACGGCCTGTCGCCGGCGCGGGATCTGGAGGCGCTAAGGGCGCCGCTGGCGGCGGAGTGATCCCTGCGCCCCTCTCCCCTTGCGGGAGAGGGTGGCCCGCGAAGCGGGTCGGGTGAGGGGTTGAAAGTCAGATCCGCCGCGACAGGCTGCCGCCGTCGCGGCGGCTTTCGTTTGTGCGACCCCTCATCCGTCGCCTCTGGCGACACCTTCTCCCGCAAGGGGAGAAGGGAAGTTCAAGCGTCCAGCACCGACCGCACCTTGGCCGCCAGCGACGGCGAGTCGTACGGCTTGTCGATCATCGGATACTCGTCGGCCCAGTCGATGGCCTCGGCGCCGATGAAGCCGGAGGTCAGCAGCACCTTCAGGCCGGGGTTGCGGCCTCGGGCGCGGCGGGCCAGGTCCAGGCCGCTGACGCCGCCGGGCATGACCACGTCGGAGAACAGCATCTCGAACGCTTGCGGCCCCTTGAGCCGGCGAAGGGCGCTGGCGGCGTTGCGGGCGGTGGTCACGCGGTAGCCTAGCGACTCCAGGGTGTCGACCGCCAGGGCCAGCACCGACGGATCGTCCTCGACGACCAGGATGTGCTCCGATCCGGTGGCTTCCTCCGAGCGCGGCGCGGGCGCGGCCTTGAGGGCGGCGGGCGGCTCAATGGCGGGCAGGGTGATTTCGAACGCCGCGCCCTCGCCCTGGGCGGTGACCACGGTCACCTCGCCGCCGGACTGCTGCACGAAGCCATAGACCTGAGACAGGCCCAGGCCCGAGCCCTTGCCGACGTCCTTGGTGGTGAAGAACGGCTCGAAGATCCGCGAGGCCACGTCGGGAGCCATGCCCGGTCCGGTGTCGCGGACGATCAGGCGGTGGCCGGCGGCGGGATCGGCGCGGACCGTGATGGTGATGCCGCCGGCGCCCTCCATGGCGTCGCGGGCGTTGACGGCCAGGTTCAGCAGGGCGCTTTCCATCTGCGCGGGGTCGATGTGGACGAAGGCCGGGGCGCTGGCGGCCTCCAGCTGGATCGACACCGCCTCGCCGACCGCCTGGCGGATCAGCGGCGAGAACTCGCGGACCAGGTCGTTGAGGTCCACCGCCGCCGGGTCCAGCCGCTGCCGGCGCGAGAAGGCCAGCAGCTGCCGGGTCAGAGCCGCGCCGCGCTCGGTGGCCTGGCGGATGGCCGAGACCTGGCGCACGAACGGAAACGTCTCGCCGCAGCGGCGCTGGATCAGGTCGACATTGCCCAGGATCACGGTCAGCAGATTGTTGAAGTCGTGGGCGACGCCGCCGGTCAGCTGGCCGACCGTCTCCATCTTGCGGGCGTGGCCCAGGGCCTCTTCGAGGGCGCGGCGTTCGGTGTTGTCCAGCATGGTGCCGAACACGACCGGGGCGCCGGTGTCCTGGTCCTCGCTGAGGATGCCCTGGTCGATCAGCAGCTTGTAGGTGCCGTCGGCGCACTGCCAGCGGTACTCGCAGGCATAGGCCCCGACCCGGCGGGCCTCCTCCTGGGCGCGCTGGACAATGTGGCGGTCGTCGGGGTGGATGCGCTCGAAGCCGAAGGCCGGATCGCTGGTGAAGTCGTCGGCCTCGAAGCCGGTCAGGCCCTTGACGCTGTCGCTGACCGACAAGGCCGCGTAGGGCGGGTCGGCGGCGCGGGAATAGAACACGATCGGCAGGGCCCGCTGGATCGCCTGCTGGCGGCGAAGGCTGGTCTGCAGAGAGCGCTCGGCCTCCAGCTTCTCGGCGTGGACGCGGGCGTTTTCCTCCATCAGGCGCTGGCGGTTCTCCAACTCCTGGGCCAGCTCGACGCGCTTGAGGTGGAGGTCGACCAGCACCTGCACCTTGGAGCGCAGGATGAACGGGTCGACCGGCTTGAACACCACGTCGAC
>NZ_JBFUJD010000063.1:0-33235 GCF_056401555.1 Caulobacter sp. P4_E5 | reverse complement strand
CAGCGAAGCGGAGAGCCGGGACCCAGGGGTGACCGCACTGCGCCGCCCCTGGGTCCCGGACAGCCTCTGCGAGGCTTCCGGGATGACATAGGCTGGATCAATCCAGATGATCGATCGGCAGCGCCGTAGAATCCTTGATGGTGTCCAGCACGAACGACGAGCGGATGTCCTTGACCGCCGGCATTTTCAAGAGCCGCTTCATCGAGAAGTCGGCATAGGCGTCGAGGTTGGGCACCGCCACCTTCAGCAGGTAGTCGAAACCGCCGGTCATCACGTAGCAGCCCACCACTTCGGGCTCGCGCAGCACCGCCTGCTTGAAGGCCTCGGCCGCCTCTTCGCTGTGGCGATCAACCTGCACCTCGACATAGGCCAGCACGTCCAGCTTGGCCTTGCGGCGATCCAGCAGGGCGACATAGCCGCTGATCAGGCCCGAGGCCTCCAGCTGCTTGACCCGCCGCAGGCACGGGCTGGGCGATAGCCCCACCCGCTCGGCCAGGTCGACGTTCGAGATCTTGCCGTCCTCCTGCAGGATCTGGAGGATCTTCCGATCGGCGCGGGTGAGCTTCATCGTGACCGGTTTTCAGGAATTATTGGCAGAAGGCGCCAAGCTATCCCAAGTCGATCGCGGCAGCGAGACACCCCTTGCGTCCGGCCCCGCTTACGGGCCTACCATGGGGAGAGTTCGACACTCGGAGGGGCTGGGTGATCTACGCCAAGGCCACGGCCTATCTGGTCGGCTGGGTGTTCCTGGCCATCGTCCTGCTGCGCGTGATCGTCGGCCCGCTATGGGGCTCCGGAACCGATCTTGGCCTGATCGCCGCGCCGGCCGCCTTCGCGGTGGGCGTTCTGGCGCTGGGCAAGCTGGCGGCCATCCTGCTCCGCGACCTCTCCAAGACCCTCAAGACCTCGTCCAAGGACCCCGAATGACCGAGAGCCCCTTCGCCTCGCCCTCGCGCAAGCTCAAGACGCCGTTCCAACGGCAGGGCCAACTGATCCTGATCGGCGTGGTCGCCGTGCTGGTGCTGCTTCTAGGCTCGTGCAGCGTCCTGTCGCACAGCACCACGGTCGAGCCGGGCAATGTCGGGGTCAAGATTCGCACCCTGGGCTCGTCGGCCGGCGTCGCGCCCGAGCCCCTGCCCGCCCGCTGGTACTTCCGGGGCATCGGCGAGCGGATCATCCAGTATCCGGTGATCCAGCGCACCTACAGCTACACTCGCGAGAAGGACGAGCGCGGCAACGAAAACGAGGAGATCACTTTCTCCGACAACACCGGCCTGCCGATGACGGCCGACATCTCGGTGACCTTGCAGGTCAATCCGGCCTCGGCCCCGAACCTCTACCAGACCTACCGCCTGTCGTTCGACCAACTGCTGGACGGCCCGATCCGCAACGACGTCCGCTCGGCCGTCGCCGCCGAGGCCGAGAAGGTCGGGGTCGAGACCCTCTATAGCGGCGGTCGCCAGATGGTGATCCAGAAGGCCTATGCCCGGGTGTCCAGCAAGTGGGCCAAGCACGGCGTGACGGTGTCGCAGCTCGACTGGATCGGCTCGATCCGCTACCCGGCGGCGATCATCCAGCAGATGCAGGCCAAGACCCAGCTGGAGCAGGAAGCCCTGGCCGCCAAGGCCCTGGAAGCCAAGGAAACAGCCCTGGCCAACGCCGCCATCGCTCGGGCCCGCGGCGAGGCCGAGTCCATCCGCATCAAGGGCGAGGCCCTACGCGCCAACCCGCAGGTGCTGCAGCAACTGGCCATCGAGAAATGGAATGGCGAATTGCCGAAGGTCACCGGCGGCTCGACGCCTTTCGTGAAGATCGACTAGGAAGCGCCGCGCTAGCGCGCCCCGCCATCGGCGAACGCGTCAGGAACTCCCTTCGACGAAGAGGCGTTCAAGCTGGGCCTTTGCGCGTGATCTCCGCGCCCCGACCAGGGCGCACAAGAGCGGATCCGCGCCCGGCCTTTGTGCGACGCTGAAGGGGGACGCCTATGAACGACGTGATCAGTGGCGACGATATCGACCAAGATCCTCCACGCGTTTCCACGGGAAGCGCCGGCCTGGACGACATCCTCGGCGGCGGTCTCGACGCCAACCGGATGTATCTCTACGAAGGCCGGCCCGGATCGGGCAAGACCACCATCGCCCTGCAGTTTCTTCTCGAGGGCGCGCGTCGCGGCGAGCGGGTGCTGTACATCACCCTGTCGGAGACCCAGCGCGAGCTGAAGCTGGTGGCCAAGCGACACAAGTGGTCGCTGACCGGTCTCGACATCTTTGAGTTGGTGCCCCCGGAAACGACGCTCGACCGCGAGCTGGAACTGACGGTCCTGCACCCGGCCGAGCTGGAGCTGAACGAAACCACCAAGCTGATCTTCGACAAGGTCAACGAGATCAATCCGGCCCGGATCGTGATCGACAGCCTGTCGGAGCTGCGCCTCCTGGCCCAAAGCCCCTTGCGATATCGTCGGCAGGTTCTGGCGCTGAAGCACTTCTTCACCAGCCGGGCGTGCACGGTGATCCTGCTCGACGACCTCTCGGCGCAGGAGCACGACGTCCAGCTGCACTCGATTTCACATGGCGTGGTGATGCTGGAGCAGCTCGCGCTGGACTACGGCGCGGAACGTCGTCGGCTGCGGGTCGTCAAGATGCGCGGGATCCGCTTCCGCGGCGGCTATCACGACTTCACCATCCAGACCGGCGGCCTGGAGATCTATCCCCGACTGATCGCCAACGAGCACCATACGGCCTTCGAGAAAGGGTTCGCGGCCAGCGGCAACGCCGAACTGGATCAGCTGCTCGGCGGCGGGCTAGAGCGGGGCACCAACGCGCTGGTCATCGGTGCGGCTGGCGTCGGCAAATCGTCGCTGGCGATCACCTATGCGATCTCGGCGACCGAGCGCGGCGAGCCGTCGGCCTATTTCGCGTTTGACGAGGGGCGCGGAACGCTGGAAGCGCGATGCGAGACCCTGGGCCTGAAACTGCCCGCGGCGATGCAGTCGGGTCTTCTGCACTACCAGCAGATTGACCCCGCCGAGCTGTCCCCCGGCGAGTTCTCATCCTTGGTGCGCCATAGCGTCGAGGTGGACGGCGCCCGCGTGGTCGTGATCGACAGCCTCAACGGCTATCTCAACGCCATGCCGGACGAGCGCTTCCTCATCCTGCAGATGCACGAACTGCTGAGCTATCTGGCCCAGCAAGGCGTGCTGACCATCCTAGTGCTGGCGCAGCACGGGCTGGTCGGGCCCATGGAGACGCCGCTGGACCTCAGCTACCTCAGCGACGCGGTCCTGATGCTGCGCTACTTCGAATATGGCGGCAGGGTCAGGCGGGCCCTGTCGGTCGTGAAGAAGCGCAGCGGCAATCACGAGCACACGATCCGCGAGTATCGCCTCAGCCACGAGGGCCTCAAGCTGGGGCCGCCCCTGACGAATTTCAGCGGCATCTTCGGGGGTACGCCACACTATGTCGGCGACGCCCAGCCCCTGATGATCGCCGACGGAGCCGAACTCTAGAGCGATGCCCGGACTGACGGTTCTCATCCACGCGCCCACGGGTCGCGACGCCACGGCCACGGCCGAGGTGCTGGCGCGCGCCGGCATAGAGTCCGAGGTCTGCGCGGATCTTGCCACCCTGCTCGACACCGCCGAGGCGGGCGCTGCGGCCATCTTCGTCGCCGAGGAAGCGCTGTTCGGCCAAGACCTCACGGCCTTGGGCGCCTGGGTCCGACGACAGCCGGCCTGGTCGGACCTGCCTTTCGTCGTCCTGACCAGCCGCCAGAACCAGCCCGTCGTTCTCGCGTGGCGAAAGCGCCTGGTTGAAATCCTGCGCAACGTCTCGCTGCTGGAGCGGCCGGTACAGACCATCACGCTTTCAAGCGCGCTGCAGGCGGCCCGGCGCGCGCGTCAGCGCCAGTACGAGGTGCGTGATCTGCTCGAGGAACAGGCCCGCACCGCCCAGGCGCTGGAGGGGCTTGTCGCCGAACGGACGCAGGCGCTCGAGGCGGCGAATGTCCACCTGGCGGCGGCCAATCGAGAACTTCACAATCAGATGGAAGTCAGCGCGCGCGCCGAAGAGAGCTTGCGGCAGATCCAGAAGATCGAGGCGATCGGACAGCTGACCGGCGGGGTAGCCCACGACTTCAACAACCTGCTGATGGTGATCTCGGGCGGCCTGGACATGCTGGAACGCCAGACCGACGCGGATCGGCGCAAGCGCATCCTGGAAGGCATGCATCAGGCGGCCCAGCGCGGCGCCAGCCTGACGCGCCAGCTACTGGCCTTCTCGCGCCGCAAGCCRCTGGAGCCGGAGCCGGTGGATCTGATGCGCCAGATCGGCGGCATGTCGGAGCTTCTCGACCGCACCCTGCGGGGCGACGTCCATGTCGAGCTGGCGTTCGCCGAGGGCCTGTGGCCGATCGACGTCGATCCCGGCGAGCTGGAGCTGGTCGTCCTGAACCTGGCCGTCAACGCGCGCGACGCAATGCCGAACGGTGGCACGATCATGATCACCGCCCGCAACGCCCCGGGCGAGAGCATCGGCGGTCGGACCGGGGATTTCGTTCGCCTGTCCGTGATCGACACAGGCACGGGCATGCCGCCCGAGGTTCAGGATCGGGTCTTCGAACCGTTCTTCACGACCAAGGACATCGGCAAGGGCTCGGGGCTCGGCCTGGCGCAGGTCTACGGCTTCGCGACCCAGTCGGGAGGAACGGTCCGCATCGACAGCCAGGTCGATCGGGGCACCGAGGTCATTCTGTTCCTGCCGCGGTCGGTCGATCAGCCAAGCCCTGTGGTCAGCCACCTGATCGACCTGCACGGCGAACGTCCCAGCCCGAAGACGATGGGGTGCGTGCTGCTGGTCGAGGATGACGACGAAGTCGCCGCCCTGGTCAGCGAGATGCTGGACCAGCTGGGCTATGAGGTCTTTCGAGCGTCCAGCGCCGCGGCCGCGCTCGGCGCCTTGGCCAACGATCGCGCCTTCGACCTGGTGTTCTCCGACGTGATGATGCCCGGCGGGATGAGCGGCGTCGACCTCGCCAAGGAGGTTCAGGCCAGACGACCGCATCTCCCCATCCTATTGACCAGCGGCTACGCCGAGGCGGCCGTCGAGGCGGCGCAGGAAATGGGGGTCTATGTCCTGCCCAAGCCGTACCGGCTCGACCAGCTGGCGGCGGGGCTAGGCCGGCTGAGACCTATCGAAGCCCAAGGCGCCTAGAGCGCGCCCTCCCCGCACAGCAAAACGCCCCGGGATTTCTCCCGGGGCGCTTCGGATCATTTGGGTCCCCGCTTAGGGTCCGTCTTTCAGTTGGCCAAGCGGCGCAGGAAAGACGGGATCTCGAGGTCTTCGCCGTCGTCGGCTTGCGGCGTCTCGAGCGGCTGCAGCTGCGGGCGGGCGCTCTGGGTCGAGCGGGCCTGCGGCTGCGGGGCCGAGGGCTGCTCATAGCGCTGGCGACCGCCGCCGAACATCGAGAGCCAGCCGCCCTGCTTCTGGGGACGACGCTCTTCGTAATAGTTGTTCTCGGGGAACAGCGGCTCGTCGCTGGCGCCGTCGTCGACCATCGGGTCGACGATGCGGGTCACCTGCCGGGGCGCCGGCTGGGCGATACGCGGTTCTTCAGCTACGGGCGCGTCGTAATAGAGTTCGGCTTCCGGCTCCGGCTGGGGCGCGGACATGACGATCTCGGGCTCGGAAGCCGGCGCCGCGTCGTGCGTGGCGAAGGCCGACGGACGCTCGGCCGGACGGGCCGCTTCGTAGCGGGTGGTCGGACGGGCCGGTTCCGGCTGCGGGGCCGGACGGGTGGTGTCGGCGATCAGCGGCTGGGTGGTGGTGTTGCGGCTGACCGGCTTCGGCTCGATCTGAGCGATCGAGGCGCCGTCCATGCCGGTGGCGACCACCGAGACGCGGATCACGCCTTCCAGCGACGGATCGAAGGCCGCGCCGAAGATGATGTTGGCTTCCGGATCGACCTGGTCCGAGATGGCGTTGGCCGCTTCGTCGACTTCCAGCAGGGTCATGTCCATGCCGCCGGTCACGTTGACCAGAACGGCCTTGGCGCCCTTCAGCGAGACTTCGTCCAGCAGCGGGTTGGCGATGGCGTTCTGAGCGGCCATCAGGGCGCGGTCTTCGCCAGCGCCTTCGCCGGTGCCCATCATCGCCTTGCCCATCTCGGTCATGACCGTACGGACGTCGGCGAAGTCGAGGTTGATCAGGCCCGGCAGAACCATCAGGTCGGTGATCGAGCGAACGCCCGAGTGCAGCACCTGGTCGGCCATGCCGAAGGCTTCGGCGAAGGTCGTGCGCTCGTTGGCGACGCGGAACAGGTTCTGGTTCGGAATGACGATCAGGGTGTCGACGTAGCGCTGCAGCTCCTGGATGCCGCTATCGGCCAGGCGCATGCGGTGACGACCTTCGAAGTGGAAGGGCTTGGTCACGACGCCGACGGTCAGGATGCCGCGCTCACGAGCGCACTTGGCGATGATCGGGGCCGCGCCGGTGCCGGTGCCGCCGCCCATGCCGGCGGTGATGAAGACCATGTGAGCGCCGTCGAGGTGCTCGCCGATCTCGGGGAAGGACTCCTCGGCCGCGCTCATGCCCACTTCGGGGTGCGCGCCGGCGCCCAGGCCCTGCGTGATCTGCACGCCCAGCTGTATGCGGCGGTCCGTCTTGGCGAACTGAAGCTGCTGCGCGTCGGTGTTGGCCACCACGAACTCAACACCTTCGAGGCCAGCCTCGATCATGTTGTTCACGGCGTTGCCGCCAGCGCCGCCGACGCCAAACACCACGATACGCGGCTTCAGCTCGGTCGTACGCGGCGCGGAAAGAGAAATAGCCATGGGACCCTCGCGTCCTAACGCCGAAATCGTCAAACTAGACCTCGGCGACACCTAATCGCCGAAGATTGCCTCGACGATCAGGTTAACAGAACAACCACCATCGTTAATCGGCGGTTAACTGCATAATATGAGTCGTGGTCTGGTCGAGCGCGACCGTGGGATAAATTGTGGTCTATCAACAGAATCTCCAAGCGAACCAAGGGTTCCGAGAAGATCCACAGGCTTGTGCGACGGAACGACGCTGATCACGAATTCTGGCGAATATAGCTTAGCCAGGAAAGCAAAAGGCCCGATCGAGAAGCTCGACCGGGCCCTTAAAGTTAAACTGTAGAGTTAATCACGCTTAAAGATTGTCCCGCAGCCAGGCGGCCGCCTTGGCCATCGGGCTGGCGTTGGGATCGAGCGGCCGCTTGCGGACCGGACCGCCGGCCAGGGCCTTGGACGAGACCGCCTCGCGCGGGCCGAAGGCCGTGCGGTGCAGGGTGCCAGCGGCGGCGCAGAAGGCGGGACCCGAGGCGGCGTCGGCCAGGTGCGGCACCCGGCGCGGACGGCCCAGGCGGACCGGACGGTCGAAGACACGCACGGCGACTTCGCGCACGCCGGCCAGCTGGCTGGCGCCGCCGGTCAGGACGATACCCGCGCCCGGCTCGACCGGCGCGCCCGACGCTTTCAGGCGCTCGCGCAGCAGTTCCAGGGTCTCTTCGACGCGCGGCTGGATGATGCCCTTGAGCAGGCTGCGCGGGGCGATCACCGGACCCGCGCCCGGATCGTCGCCGCGCGGCGGGGCCTCGATCATCTCGCGGTCCTCGTTGGCCGAGGCGATGGCGCTGCCGTGCAGGGTCTTGATGCGCTCGGCGCCGACCACCGAGGTCTGCAGGCCGCGCGCGATGTCCTGGGTGACGTGGGCGCCGCCGACGGCCAGGCTGTCGACGTGGCACAGGGCGCCGTTGTTGAACACGGCCACCGAGGTCGAGCCGCCGCCCATGTCGATGCAGACCGCGCCCAGGTCCATCTCGTCCTCTTCCAGGGCCGCCAGGGCCGAGGCGAATGGCGCGGCGACCACGCCCTCGAAGGACAGGTGGGCGCGTTCGACGCAGTGGGCCAGGGTGTGGAAGATGTTCTCGTTGACCGAGACGACCAGCAGCTCCAGGCCCAGCGAGCGGCCGAACATGGCGCGCGGGTCACGGATGCCGCGCTGGCCGTCGACCGACCAGGCGATCGGCAGCAGGTGAATCGGCTTGCGGCCCGGAATGCGGACCTGGGCCAGGGCCGAGGCGATGGCGCGCGACAGGTCGCCGTCGCCGATCGGGCGGGCGCCCAGCGAAACCTGGGTATGGACGCGGTTCGAACCCAGCTGGCCGCCAGCCGTGCAGACGCTGACGCCCTGGACATTGACGCCGGCCACGGTCTCGGCGCGTTCCACGGCCTGGGCGATGGCCTGAGCGGCCTCGTCCAGGTTGACGATCGCCCCGCCACGCACGCCGCGCGACTGGACATAGCCCACGCCGGCCGTCGTCAGGGTGCGGTTGTCGCGGTGGACGCCGTCGGCCTTCATGATGAAGCAGGTGACCTTGGATGCGCCCAGGTCCACGGCCGCGATGGCGGGCTGGCGCACGAGCGTGGCCTTCAGGCCCTCGCGAGCTTGCTTCCGTTCCTCCAATCGCGACATCGCTATCGTCACCTCAGCACTCTAATCGTTACGCCCCGCCGGCCGCGGGCTGCCCAGGCAGCGCCGCGTCGCGAGGTCTCACAGCCACCATTTCGGGGTCGCGCAGATCAATCCGCGCAAAACCCATGTCGAGGATTCGCTGCCGTTGGTCGAGCTGATCCAATTGAATCAGCGCGGATTCTTCGTCAATGGCCGGCAGCTGGATCAGCGAGCCGTCCTTCAGCCGCAAATCCCAGCGACGGTCGTCCACCCGCACCAGCGCTTCCAGACGGTCACGCAGGCGCGGACGCGAGGCCACCGCCGGCAGGATCAGGCCCGCGGCCTGGTCCGCCCCCTGCCCCACCACCAGCGGCAGTTGGGGGAAGCGGGCCGGGTCGGCCTCGCTGATCACCCGGCCTTCGCCGTCGATCACCTTCATGCGGCCCTGGTTTTGCCAGACCGCCAGCGCCGGCCGCTCTTCCACCGCGATCAGCACGGTGTCGGGCAGCATGCGCACCACCTTGGCGTCCTTGACCCAGCCCACGCCCTGCACCCGCGTGCGGACGTCGGCGAGGTCCATGCCCAGGGTCGGCTGGTCCAGATAAAGGCCCGAGGCCTTCAGGATGTCGGCCTGGGCGGTCGAGGACGCGCCGCGAATATGGACGGTCTTCAGCTTGAAGCCCGCCGAAGCGAAACTGTTGTCGACGCCATGGACCATGGACGTGGCGATGCGCTCGGCGCGGTGACCCGTCGCCAACATCACCACAAGCCCGAGGCCCAAGGCCGCGCCGGCCACCGTCAAGGCCACCGTGGGCGAGAGGCCCACGCCCTTGGCGGCGTGCAGCTTGGCGGCCGGCTGCGCCCCCCGGGGCGCCGGCTTACCTTTGCTCGGACTTGCGGGCGCTTCGGCCCGGGGTCGCCTAGGCTTAGGCGGTCCCCCCCGCACTACAGCGGGCATAAGCGTCCTCCACGATCCATAGAACTAACTGATCAAACGGGATCCCGACGTGAGCGGCCTGCTCGGGAGCGAGCGAGGTCGGCGTCATGCCGGGCTGCGTATTGACCTCTAGAAGGACCAGAATGTCGTTAATGTCGTCATAACGGAGGTCGGACCTGGTCACCCCTTGGCAACCAAGAGCCGAGTGCGCCAACTCGGCCATCCGCATGGCGCGATCCCTTACGCCGTCAGGGATTGGGGCGGGTAGGACGTGGATCGAACCGCCTTCCGAGTACTTGGCCTCGTAGTCGTAAAAACCTGTGGATGCACGGATTTCCGTGACATCCATGGCCCTGGGACCATTTGGCTCACCCAGCACCGCGACCGCCAGTTCCAGCCCGCGGATATAGGGCTCGACCATCACTTCCTCGCCGAAAGTCCAGGCGCGCGAGGCTAATTCTTCCGGCGGACGATTGGCGCCTTCCTTGACGATGAACACCCCGACCGAGGATCCCTCGGCGTTGGGCTTCACCACATAGGGCGGCTGCAACACATGGTCGCGCGCGACATCGTGTCGGTTGTAGAGGCCGCCGCCGGGGACGATCACGCCGGCGGCCGCCAGCACGGCCTTGGCCTTGGCCTTGTCCATGGCCAGGGCGGAGGCGAGCACGCCGGAATGGGTATAGGGCAACTTCAGGGTCTGCAGCACGCCCTGGACGCAACCGTCCTCGCCCCACTCTCCGTGCAGGGCGTTGAAGACGAGCTCCGGCTTGGCGGCGGTCAGCGCCTGGGCGACGTCCGCGCCGGGGTCGATCCGCGTCACCTTGGCCCCCAGCCGCTCCAGCGCGTCGGCGCACTCGCGGCCCGAGACCAGGCTGACCTCGCGCTCCGACGAGGGGCCGCCGAGCAGCACGGCAATGTGGCGGCCTGACAAGGGCTGGGTCATGGAGGCGGTGACTCTTCGGAGAGGCTGGAGGATGAGCCACTCCTAGTCAGCCTGGGCGCGCCTGCCAACGCCCTATTCTGTCATCCCGGCCAAGCGCGAAGCGCGCCGAGCCGGGACCGCGGAAAGCTCAGCGCTTCCGGCGGTCCCGGATCGGCCTTCGGCCGTCCGGGATGACAGGGTGGGTTAGTTTTAGTGCGCCGCCGGCGCGCCAGCCGGCTTCATCGCGCGGAAGTCGATGTCGCTGTCGGCCACCAGATAGAGGAAGCTGGCCCACGCCGCGACGTTCTGCGCCAGCTCGTCCGGACGCACCTTGTTGAGGGTGTCGTCCATGGTGTGGTGGTAGTCGAAGTAGCGCGAAGCGTCCTGCTCCAGCTCGATCGATGGCACGCCGGCCTTTTCCAGGCCTTCGATGTCCGCGCCGCCGTGCGCGGCCGGTTCACGGTTCACGTAGATCTTCAGCGGGGCCAGCAGGTTGCCGGCCGTGGTGGCGATCGGGTGCGCCGCGCCGCCGGCCGGCAGCTTCAGCGAATAGATCCGGTCGGCGCCGGTGTCGCTCTCGCCGGTCAGGACGATCTTGGAGACCTCGTCCTTGTGGGCGGCGATATAGGCGTCGGACGAGCCGCCGCTTTCCTCCGAACCGAACATCACCACGCGGATGGTGCGCTTGGGATGCTTGGGCAGGTCGCCGATCAGCTTGGCGGCGGCCGTGGTGATGGCTACGCCGGTGGCGTCGTCGAGGGCGCCGGTGCCGACGTCCCAGCTGTCCAGGTGGCCGCCGATGACGATCACCTCGTCCGGCTTCTCCGAGCCCTTGATCTCGCCCGAGATGTTCCAGGCCACGTCATTGGCGTCGGTGGTCGAGGCCAGCTTCAGCTTGATGCGCAGCGGGCCCTTCTTGGCCAGGCGCTCCAGCTGCTCGGCTTCCGGCACGCCCATGGCGGCCGAGGGGATCGAGACGACGCCGTCGCCGAAGGCGGTGACGCCGGTGTGCGGCACGGTCGAGTCCGAGGTCGAGACCGAACGGATCAGCAGGGCCAGGGCCCCGCGCTTGGCGGCTTCCACCGGACCGGCGCGACGCGAGATCCCGGCCACGCCGTAGCCCGAGCCGTCCTGCGCCTTGACCATCGGCTGGGTGATGACGACGATCTTGCCCTTCAGCGCGCCTTCCGGGGTGGCGATCATCTCGGCATAGGTGCGGAACAGGGCGACGTCGGCTTCGATGCCGGCCGCCGGGGTCGGGACCGTGCGGCCCAGGCCGACGATGCCCAGCTTCATTGGATAGGGTCCGACCAGCTCGGCGCTCTCCTCGCCGCGCGTCCACGACGGCTTTGCGAACTGCTCGACCTTGACGTTGGTGAAGCCCAGCGCCTTGAACTTGGCCACGCTCCAGTCCTTGGCGCGCTCCATGGCCGGCGAGCCGACGATGCGCGGGCCGATATTGGTGGTGAGATCCTCGGTGATCTCCCAGGCGGTGCGGTCCAGCAGCGCCTTGTCGCGCAGGCCTTCGGCCGTACGCAGGTCCTGGGCATGGGCGACGCCCGAAATCAGAGCAATAGTGGCGGAGGCAGCCAGAAGACGACGGTACATGAGCAAGGATTCTCCCCAATGGCGCGGGAGTCATAGCACCGGTTCGCGCCAGGGGGAGTCAGCAATGGGCTCGGAAGTGGCGGGCGCCTGTTTTCTCCTCCCCCGCGCTGCGGGGGAGGTGGCCCGGAGGGCCGGAGGGGGCGAGCTCGGCCTCGTCAGCATTCGCCCCCTCAGTCGCTCCGCGACAGCTCCCCCGCATCGCGGGGGAGCAGAGTTCGGTCAGGCCTCTCGCCCGATCCGCTTGATCTCCCAGTCCAGCTGGATGCCGGTCTTGGCCAGCACGTCGGCGCGGACCGCCTCGCCTAGCCCTTCCAGGTCGGCCGCGGTCGCCTCGCCGGTGTTGATCAGGAAGTTGCTGTGCAGCGGGCTGAACATCGCCCCGCCGCCCTCTTTACCGCTCGCGCTAAAAGCCTTGCCGCGCCAGCCGGCCTCGTCGACTAGCTTCCACGAGGAATGGCCCGGTGGGTTCTTGAAGGTCGAGCCGCCGGTCTTCTCGCGGATCGGCTGGGTGGCCTCGCGGCGCGCGGTGATCTCGGCCATGCGGTCACGGACGTCGGCCGGATCGTCGGGCGTTCCCCGGAACATCGCTTGCACCCAGAACATGCTGTTGGCCGGCACCTGGGTGTGGCGATAGGTGAAGCCGAAGTCTTCGTTTTCCCAGACCCGCAGCTCGCCGGACCGGTCGTAGCCCCAGGCGCTGACCAGGATGTCCTTGGTCTCGCGGCCGTAGCAGCCGGCGTTCATGGTCAGGGCGCCGCCCACCGTGCCCGGAATGCCGACGAAGAATTCCAGCCCTGTCAGCCCCGCCTTGGCCGCCGCCCGGGCAACTGAAGCGTCCAGCGCGGCCGGGCCGGCGATGATCAGGTTCTCCTCGGCGTCGACGGTGACTTCGCCGAAGGCCCGCCCGGCGCAACGGATGACGACGCCTTCGACGCCGCCGTCGCGAATGATGACATTGGAGCCCACGCCCAGCGCCTGGACCGGAACCTCGGGCGGGAGGGCTTTGAGGAAGGCCTGGAGATCGTCGGCGTCAGCCGGCAGGAACAGCACTTCGGCCGGCCCGCCGACGCGGAACCAGGTGAACGGGCCCAGGGGCTCGTCGAACAGCAGCTTGCCGCGGACGGCGGGCAGATGGGTTTTCCAGCTCATACCAGGGCTCTAGCGCGTCTTGGATCGTTTCTCAAAGTGCTCGACCGTCCACCAGGCCAGGACAAGCAGAACGCCGCCGACGATCAGGGCGATGTGCGCCCCATGTTCGAGCGGCGTCACATAGGTCACGCCGCCATGCTGCTTGAACGGCACGATGAACCGACCGCTCGGCGCCGCCGGACGTCGCTTGATCAGCAGCTCGGTGAACCACCAGCTCCCGGCCAGGTACGCGATCACCGTGACGACGATCGCGGCCTTCGCCGCGAGCCAAGGGCCGACCTTCACTTGGCCAGCGCTTCCAGCTGACCCGGCAGGGCGTAGGACCACGACGTGATGTCGCCCGCGCCCAGCAGCACGACGAGGTCGCCGCTGGTCGCTTCGGCGGCGATCAGGGCCGGCAGGGCCGCCGGGCTCTCCAGCGGCAGGGCGCGGCGGTGGCCGAACTTCTTGAGGCCCTCGACCAGATGGTCGCGGTCGACGCCCTCGATCGGCTGCTCGCCGGCCGTGTAGACGTCGGCCACGATCACGGTGTCGGCGTCGTTGAAGCACGAGCTGAACTCGGTCATCAGGTCGCGCAGCCGGGTGAAGCGGTGCGGCTGGACCACGGCGATGACCTTGCCGGCCGAGACCGCGCGGGCGGCTTTCAGCACGGCGGCGATCTCGACCGGGTGGTGGCCGTAGTCGTCGACGACGCGAATGCCATTGGCCACGCCCGTGGTGGTGAAGCGGCGCTTGACCCCGCCGAAACCGGCCAGACCCTTGGCGATCGACTCGGCGCCGAGGCCCAGCTCGCGGGCCACGGCGACGGCGGCGGTGGCGTTGAGCACGTTGTGGTGGCCGGCCATCGGCATCTTCAGGCCGTCGTAGCGGACGACCTCGCCGTCGCGCGGCGAGACGATGATGTCGAACTTGGCGCCCTCGGGGCCCATCTCGATGTTGGAGACTCGCACCTCGGCCTGCGGGTTGACGCCGTAGGTCACCAGCCGCCGGTTCTCGATCCGCGAGGTCAGGGCCTGGACTTCCGGATGGTCGGTGCAGACGGCCGCGAAGCCGTAGAACGGGATGTTCTCGATGAAGGCCTGGAAGCCCTTCTTCACCGCGTCGAAGTCACCCCAGTGGTCCAGGTGCTCGGCGTCGATATTGGTGACGATGGCCACGGTGGACTTCAGCTTCAGGAAGCTGCCGTCGCTCTCGTCGGCCTCGACGACGATCCAGTCGCCTTCGCCGACCTTGGCGTTGGTGCCATAGGCGTTGATGATGCCGCCGTTGACCACGGTCGGGTCCAGGCCGCCGGCGTCCAGCAGGGCCGCGACCATCGAGGTGGTGGTGGTCTTGCCGTGGGTGCYGCCCACGGCCACCGAGAACTGCAGCCGCATCAGCTCGGCCAGCATCTCGGCGCGCCGGACGAGGGGCAGACGCTTGTCGCGGCCAGCGACCATCTCGGGGTTATCGGCCTTCACGGCCGTGGAATAGACGATGGCCGAGGCGCCCTCGACGTGAGCAGCCTCGTGGCCGATGAAGATCCGCGCGCCCAGCTTTTCCAACCGCTCGGTATTGGCGCTGGCCTTGGCGTCGCTGCCCTGAACGGTGTAGCCGATACGGATCATGATCTCGGCGATGCCGGACATGCCTATGCCGCCGATGCCGATGAAGTGCACGGGGCCGAGTTCGAAGGGGACGGGGCGTCGACGCTGGATCATGAAAAGCCGATTAGACCATTTGCGCGCGACGCGAAACGCCCTCCTGGCGCTGAGTTTGTGGACGGGCCCCGCCCTCGCCCAGGCCACGCTTCCAGCCCCGCCCMCAGCCCCGCTTGAACTGCGCCTGGCCGACGTCGGCCGGTTCGCGGCTTTCGTCGACATGGGAAGCGTCCAATGGACCGGCCGCACCGCGCGGCTGCGCGTCCTCCAGGTGACCGAAGGCGGCTTCAAGGCCGGGACCGACGAATTCTGGGGCGGATGGCGTCACGAGGTCATCGCCTGCGACGCCCGCACCATCGCTCACGCCGGTTTCGGCAGCATCCGGGCCGGCGGCCGTGAGGGCCCGGTGACCGGCGATCAGCGCCCGGCCGCGCCGCTGCCGGCGGGCGGCGCCGACGAGGCGGTGGCCAAGCTCGTCTGCGATGGATGGAAGCCGTTCGCCAAGGTTGCGGTGGCGGGAAGCGTCGAAGAGGCGGTGAGGATTGGCCGGCCACTAATCGAGACGGGAGCGGAGCCTTGAACATCCTGCGGATCGCCATCGTGCTGGCATTCGGACTCGCACTGCAGATTGGCCGTGTCGCGATCTTGGATTGGTTCTATCCGAACGGCGCTCCCGACAACGCGACGTGGATGTCGGTCGTCGTTCTGTTGGTGCTGTGGTTCACGGTCGGCAATCTGCTGGATCGGCGGCTCCGCCGCTGGATGGCGGGCAGACGACCGAAGGCTTAGCTTTAGATAGAAATATTCAACTTACATCTTAAGATTGACTCTCGCGCCGCATAGGCGAAAGCTTCCTCCAATCCTCATGCCGAGGATGGAGGGAGTGAACATGAAGACCAGCCTGCGTTGGAAATCCGCCTGCGCCGCCGTCGCGACGATCACCCTGTTCAACCTGCCCCTGCTGGCCCAACCGGCGATGGCCGCGCCGCCGCCGGTCTGCATCCAGTGGGGCTGGGCCAAGTGCGATCCCGTCGGCCCGCGCTTCTCGCCCGCCTGGAACGAGTGCTTCGAGTACTACACCACGGAAGGCTGCCCCTGGTGGGACGGCACCCTGACCAGCAAGTCGGCGCCCGCGAGCGTCAAGCCCGAGGACATGCAGGCGCTGGTCCGGCAATAGTCGTCACGGCGCGGGCGGCCTCGCCGTCCGCGCTACTCGAGCAGCGACTTGAGTTTTCGCAGCCCGGCCTGGCTCTGCCGCCGGACGACCCGCCGCACCAGCGCACCGATCAGAAACCGGCCCAGGAGCGACTGGTTTCGGCTGAAGAACTTCAGGTTCAGAACGGTTTCCTGCGACGATTTCGCCGTCAGCCCCATCTCCATCCGGGGATGCAGCGGCGCCAGCGTTCCCTCGGTCATGAACCGCTCGGGCGCGCGGCTTTCGACGACCCTGATGTCGAAAATCCGGTGGCGTCCCGACGGCAATCGAAGGGTCTCCTGGTAGACCTTTCCGACCGTTCCTGGCGGCAAGCCATCCATAGATGTCACCGCCACGGCGCCCGGATACCACCGGCTGTAATTTTCATGGTTGGAGAGGAAGGCGAACACGGTCGAGATGGGACTGGCGATCGACACGGTTTCGTCGGCCAGGATGATATTCGGCTTGCTGCTCATTGGACAAATTTTACACTTATGATGCTTTTTGTAAACATCAGGCCATGACGACCTCCACGCCCACGATCGAGGCCCTGCTCGACGGCGCGATGCAGCAGTTCACGCGGCATGGTTTCGCCAAGACCTCAATGTCGGACATCGCCAAGGCGTCCGGCGTTTCGCGCACCTCGCTGTACAACGCGTTCCCGACCAAGGACGACGTGTTCCGCGCCTTGAGCGGCCGGATCAACCAGCGCGTCCATGCCGCCGTGGTGTCGGCGTTCGGACGGCCGGGCGCCTGGGACGAGCGCCTGCTCGGCATCGTCAACGCCCGCGTGAGCTGGGTCTATGAGCTGCTGCATGCGTCCGAGTATGGACGCGAGCTGATCAACGAAAAGAACAGGATTTGCGGCGGCGAGGTGCTGGCCGCCAACGACCGCTTCGAAACGGTGATCGCCGCGCTGTTCACCGAGAACCTGTCCGGGTCCACGGACGGGGCCGCGCTAGCGCGCGTCCTGATCCAGTCCGTGAACGGCATTCTCGAAGAGGCGGAGACGAAAGCGGGCGCGGAGCAGAGCATCGCGCTGTTGGTCGGCGTGTTCTGCGCGGGCGCGGCGAAGGGCTGAGGCCGACGCCTGGCAGGGCGCTACCGCGCCGTCCGCTCCACCAGGTCCGCCAGCTCCTCGGCCGCGTTCGGCTTCGCCACGCTGCGCGCGCCGGCCGCCATGCGCCCCAGGCGCTCGGGGTCCTTCAAAAGCGCGTTCAGGGCCCCGGCCATGGCGTCGACGGTCAGCTCGTCTTCGAGGCACACGGCCGCGCCGCCCGCCTCTTCCAGCAGCTTGGCGTTGAAGCGCTGGTGGTCGTCGGCGGCGATCTTCAGCGGCACCAGGATCGACGGCCGGCCGGCCACGGCCAGCTCGGTGCAGGTCGAGGCGCCCGAGCGGCCGACGACCAGGTGGGCCTGGCGCAGATAGCCGGCCATGTCGCGGAAGAACGGCGCGACCTCACAGTCGACCATGGCGTTGCGGTAGATCTTGCGCGCGCCTTCCATGCTCTCGGCGCGGGCCTGCTGGAACACCTTCAACCGGCCGCGGACGTCCTCGGGCAGCTTGGCCACCGCCTCGGGGATCAGTTCGGACAGCAGGCGCGCGCCCTGGCTGCCGCCGGTGACCAGCACCCGCAGCTGCACCTCGGGCGCGATGTAGGGAACGTCGTATAGCGCGCGCACCGGCGGACGGACCGGGTTGCCGACCACGTGCGCCTTGGCCTTCACCCCGGGCTTGGCCATCTGCAAGGTCGGGAAGGCGCAGGCGACTTCGTCGACCCTGGACGCCAGGAAGCGGTTCACGCGGCCCAGGACCGCGTTCTGCTCGTGGATCACCGTCGGCCGCTTCTGGCTCAGCGCGCCCAGCAGGGCCGGCAGGGCGGGATAGCCGCCGAAGCCGACCACCACGGCCGGGTCCAGGCGCTTGAAGGCCGCGCGGGCCTCCATCACGCCCTGCATGACCACGAAGCCGGCCTTGATCATGCCCAGCGGGTCGTTCGACTTGGCGGTGGCGGCCGACAGGGCCAGCCGCTCCTCGGCCGGGAACTTGTCGGCATAGAGGGCGCCGCGATCGTCCGTGGCCAGAACGACGCGCCAGCCGCGCGCGGACAGGGCTTCGGCGAGGGCCTGGGCGGGGAACATGTGGCCACCGGTTCCTCCGGCGGCGACGACAGCCAGCTTGCTCATGTCAGGCGAACGCGCCGTCGGCGCCGAACTCGCCGCTGGCCCCATAAGCGCCGGGGCGCTTGCGCACCAAGGCCAGGGCCATGCCCAGCGTCAAACCCATGGCGAGCATCGAGGAGCCCCCGTAACTGATGAACGGGAGCGTCATGCCCTTGGTCGGGATCATGTTCAAGTTCACCGCGATGTTAATGATGGCCTGCTGGCCCACCAGCACGAACAGGCCGGCGGCCGCCACCTGCTCGAACGAGTCGTTCAGCTTCATGGCCTTGAACAGCCCGCGCACCACCACGAAGGCGAACAGGCCGATCAGGGCCCACGAGAAGATCAGGCCGTATTCCTCGGCCGCGACCGAATAGATGAAGTCGGTGTGCAGGTCGGGCACATGGCGCTTCATGACACCCTCGCCCGGGCCGCGCCCGAACAGGCCGCCGGCGCGGATGGCCTCGGCGGCGCGGGTGATCTGATGGGTGTCGGCCTGGTCGGGGCTGAGGAACTTCTGCACCCGGGCGTGCACGTGGTCGAACAGGAAGTAGGTCGAGCCCAGGCCCGCCAGCGCCACCGCCCCCAGGCCCATGATCCACGAGATCGGCACCCCGGCCATCCAGAAGGCGGCGCCGAAGGCGATGGTGATCAGCACGGTCTGGCCGACGTCCGGCTGGATCAGCAGCAGGGCCACGGCGATGAAATAGAGCAGGAAGGCGATCGAGACGCCCGGCACCCCCTCGCCTTTCTGACCTTCCGAGAACATCCACGAGACCAGCACGATCAGGGCCGGCTTCATGAACTCGGACGGCTGCAGGGTGAAGCCGCCGAACTGCAGCCAGCGGGTGGCGCCCTTGGCGTTGTGACCGATGAACGGCAGGGCGATCATGATGGCGATGGCCGCGATATAGATGAAGAAGGCCGAGCGCCGGATGCCCTTGGGCGACAACATTGACGTGGTCAGCAGGATCACCGCCGCGCCGCTGGCGAACACGCACTGGCGCAGGGCGAAGTGGAACTGATCGCCGATGCCGATCCGCTGGGCCGCCGCCGGGCTCGAGGCGAACGACAGCAGCATCCCGAGCGTCACCAGCAGGGCCGTCGCGCCCAGCAGCCAGCGATCGGTCGTCCACCACCAGATGCCGAGCGCGGTGCGGTCGGTGCGGGCGAAGGCGTGTGTCGCGTTGGAGGCCATGACCGGGAGAGTCCGACCGCAGGGTTAATCAAATCTTGCTTGGCCGGCCTAAGTCCGTGGACATGCGGCGAAAAGCGCTGGGCGCCCCCGTCGCCGGGACCTCAGCGCAGCTCGAAATAGGCCGTGTCGCCGCCGTCGGTATGGGCGATCACCGCGATCCGCAGGGCGACGCCGTCGTCCAGGACCAGCCGGCACTCACCGCTGCGGAAGGCTTGGCGCAGCACTTCGGCGTCGGCGGTGATGCTGCCCTTGCCGCCGCGCTTGGCGCCCTGGCCGTCCGCGAACAGCACGGAGAAGGCCACCGCCCGCTCCTCGCGCTCGAGGATCAATGCGCCGGCGCCCGTGCGGGGCGCCTTGGAAACCTTGCCGAAAGCCATGGAATACACACCGAGAACTACGAAGAGCGATCATTACTCCAAATTTCGCCGCATCCGCAAAAATAAAACTCAAAAAGACATTGCGCCCTAGCGAGAACTTCGCGCATAGTGGATTTTCCAGAAATCGATCGGGCCGCCGGCTTCTCGCCACTTCATTGAAGCTTGGCTTTGGCTTGTCTCAAATCGTTTGAGACCCGGTCTCGTGGTTCGCCTAGAGCCGCGCTTCACGAAAGACCTCATGCACTCATCGCAAGACATCGGCCACGCGCAACGCCAGAAGACCGCCGCCGACGCCAAGGCGGCCCTGCTGGCCAAGTTCAAGCCGCGCGCGTCCARCACCGACCCTCAGTTCGCCGAGCGCGCCGCGATGCGGACCGCCGAACTGAGCCAGGTGCGTGAGGAGCGGGCCGTGGCCAAGGCCGCCGTGCGCCAAGCCGCCGCCGACACCGCCCAAGCCATTGTCGACGCCGATGCGGCCCTCGCCGCCGACGCGCTGACCGCCAAGCGCGGTGAGCGCAAGGAACGCAAGGCGCTCTCCAACGCCGAAGCCAAGGCCAAGCGCGACGCGCGCTACGCCGCACGGAAGGCGCGCTCTTAAGATGGCCCGTAAACCCAACTACGATTTCGAGCGCAAGGAACGCGAGCGCCAGAAGGCGGCCAAGGCCGCCGAAAAAGCCGCCGCCAAGCGCCCTCCGCCCAGCGACGACCAGCCCTCGGACGAGAACGCCTAGCTCGGGCTTGTCCGGACGCCCGTCCGGACCATCATGCCGGCGATCTCCTTGAGCAGCTTGGCCGCCACCCCGGCGGTCAGGCCGTTCACGTCGCGGCTGGGGTTGTATTCGACGATGTCGGCGCCGACGATCGGCTGATCGATGGCCTGGATGATGTCGATCACCTGCCGCGTCGACAGGCCGCCTGGCTCCGGATGCGAGACGCCGGGCGCGAAGGCCGGGTCCAGCGCGTCAATGTCCAGCGACACATAGACGGGCGTATCGAGTTTCAGCGGCAGGCTGCGCCGCCAGAGATCCGCCGTGACCACCTCCACGCCGAACCGGGCGATCTGGGCGTCGTGGTGCGGGTTCACGCAGCGAATGCCGATCTGGATCAGCCGGTCGGCCAGCCCCTCCTCCATGATCCGCGCGAACGGACAGGCGTGCGACCGCCGATTGTCCTGATAGACGTCGTAGAGATCGCTGTGCGCGTCGATATGGACGATGGTCAGACGCGGATGGCGCTTGCGCGTCGCGCGCAGGATCGGATGGCTGACCGCGTGGTCGCCGCCCAGGCTGATCAGCGGATGTCCCGCTTCCAGCACCTGGCTCACCCGCGCCTCGATAGCGTCCCAAGGATCGGTCGCCGGGTCGAAGACCACGTCGCCGTGGTCGATCAGCCGCTCGGGCTCGCCCAGGTCGACCCGCGTCTCGCTGACCAGCCCGTAGGCGTCGGACCACAGCACCTCGCGGATCGGCCCCGGCGCGCCGGCCGCGCCCTTCAGGTGCGAGGAATAGTCGTCATGGGGCACGCCCAGCAGGGAAACGCTCGTCATCTTCGGCCTCGGAAATTGAACGGGACGGCCATGGCCGCAGGGCGTTCGTAGGGCCGGCGCTTTGTTAGCTCCACTTCAATGTGCTAATAATCTCAGTAAGCTTTTCTACGAGATACGCCATGCTCGACCTCGCCCGCCTGCGTCTGCTGCGCGAACTGGCCCGCCTCGGGACCATGACCGCCGTCGCCCACGCCTTGGGTCAGACCTCCTCAGCGGTGTCGCAGCAGCTGGCCATCCTGGAGCGCGAGGCGCGCGCCCCGCTGCTGGAGCGGATCGGCCGCCGCGTGCGCCTGACCGCCGAGGGCCAAAGACTGGCCGCCCACGCCGAAACCATCATGCAGGCCGTCGAGGCGGCCGAGCTGGACCTGCGCGCCGCCCGCGGGGTCCCCGACGGCGACCTGGAGGTCGCGACCTTTCCCAGCTTCGCCAAGGCCCGACTGCTGCCCGCCGTGCTGCGCCTGCGCGCGCGCTGGCCGGGCCTGAAGGTGACGGTTCGCGAGGAAGAGCCGATCGACTCCCTGGACGCGGTGCGCGAGGGCCGGCGCGACCTGGCGATCGACTTCGCCTACAGCCTGACGCCGCGCGGCGACGCGGTCGGGCTATCGACCTTTCCGATCCTGGAGGAGCCGGTGCTGCTGGCCCTGCCCGCCGATCGGCCCGGCGGAGGCCCTGTCGAGCTCCGCGACCTGGCCGAGGCCGATTGGATCGTCGGCTCGCGCCAGTCGGACGATCATCGGCTGGCGGAGCGCGCCTGCGCCCTGGCCGGCTTCTCGCCCCGCATTGTCCACACCATCGACGACTACGACCTGATGCTGCGGATGGTGGCGGCGGGCCTGGGCGTCGGCTTCGCCCCGCAGATGGCCTTCACGTTCTCGGGCGCGGAGGGCGTCGCCGGCCGGCCCGTCGCGGACCTGGCCCTGACACGCCGTATCCAGGCGGTGACCCGCCCGACCCTGGCGAACACCGCGCGGGTCAAGGCGCTGGTCGCGGAACTGGTCGCCTAGCCCAGCGCCCGCCGCGTCCAGTCTACGATCTGGGCCGTGCTCATCGCGCCCGCCTGACGCGCGACCGGCGCGCCGTCCTTGAACAGGATCAGGGTGGGAATGCTGCTGACATTCAGCGCCCCGGCGGCGGCGGGCTCGGCCTCGGAGTCCAGCTTCAGCAGCCGCACGGCCGGTTCCAGCTGGCGCGCGGCCGCCTCGAAGTGCGGGGCCATGGTTCGGCACGGCCCGCACCACGGCGCCCAGACGTCCAGCAGCAGGGCCACGCCCGGGGTCAGGCGGCGGTGGCGGTCCAGCGCCGCGCCGGTCACAGCCGTCGGCGCGCCAGTGAACAACGCCGCCTTGCAGCGGCCGCACTTGGCCGAGAGCGGATCGCGGTCCTGCGGCAGGCGATTGCCCGCTCCGCAAGCCACGCAGGCGATCTGGGACATGGCGCCGGCCTCCTTCGCCGCCGAACACTGAAGGCCGAACACCCGTCCGTCGAACGCTGTTCCCCTATAAGAGGAGACGCATGGCTTGTAATCGTCCGCCAGCCGGTGATCATGGGCGCGGCGGCAGGGATGACTGGTGGCTGACGAAGGCGCTGACAAAACGGTTCTGGAAGGCGCGGGGGCCTATTTCCTCAGCGTCGTCGAGGCCAGCCAGGACTGTATCCGCGTGATCAGCGCCGACGGTGTCGTCGAGTACATGAACGCCCAGGGCCAGGCGCTGTTCGAGATCGAGGATTTCGACGGCCGCAACCGGCGTCGTTACTGGCCCGACATGTGGCCGCCCGAGAGCCGGGAGACCGTCGAACAGGCCCTGCGGACGGCCCTGGAAGGCCACGCCGTCGCCTTCCGCGCTCCCTGCCCCACGGCCAAGGGCTCGCCGCGCTGGTGGGACACCACCGTCTCGCCGATCCTGGAGGGCGAGCGCGTCATCCGCGTGCTGGCCACCTCGCGCGACGTCACCGGCGAGCGCCTGGCCGAAAGCCATCGCCAGCTGCTGGTCAACGAGCTGAACCATCGGGTCAAGAACACCCTGGCCACCGTGCAGTCGATCGCCAAGCAGTCGCTGCGCAACGCCGGCGTCGATATCTCGGTGCGCGACGCCCTGGAGGGCCGGCTGATGGCCATCGCCGCCACCCACAACGTGCTGACGGACCAAAACTGGTCGGCCGCCAGCCTGCGCCAGATCGTCGACGGCTCAGTGACGCCCTACCGCTCCAATCCCGGCCAGCTGACCATCACCGGTCAGGACCTGAAGGTCTCGCCCAAGCCCGCCGTGGTCATGGCCCTGGCCTTCCACGAACTGGCGATCAACGCCCTGAAGTACGGCGCCCTCTCCGCCCCTGGCGGCCACGTGGACATCCGCTGGCACGTCGAGTCCAACGACCAGCTCTATATCGAATGGGCCGAGCGCGGCGGGCCGACGGTGCATAAGCCGGAACGGCGCGGCTTCGGTTCGCGGATCGTCGAACTGGCCCTGCCCAACGAGCTGGGCGGCGCCGTGGCGGTCGACTACCGGTCCGAAGGCCTGCGCTGCTCAATCCGCTCGCCGCTGTCAGCCCTGGACAAGATCGACGCGTTCATGCCGCTGGGGTGAGGGAGCGTGGGGCGACGGTCGGCGTCGGCATCGGAAGATCTAAACGGCGGCTTTGGGTGGGGAACGGACATCCGGAAATCCCTCTCTCTGAGAGAGGGGTTTGGGGAGCGTCCGCCTAGGGTCGAAAGCCGCCCCAGGACGGGCGGATCGTTTTACGCCACCGCCGCCTTGCCGCCGCTCACCGCCAGCCCGTTCACCGCCGCGCGGAACGCCTCGCCCCGGGCTTCGAAATCGCTGAACTGGTCGAACGAGGCGCAGGCGGGCGCGAGCAGGACGATGGCGTCTTCGCCGCTGGCGGCGGCGTCGGCATAGGCCTGCTGCACTGCCTTCTCCAAGGTGACGCTCAGCGAGACCTCGGCCTTGCCGGCCAGGGTCCACGAGAACGGCTGGGCCGCCTCGCCGATCAGATAGGCCTTGGCGATGCGCGGGAAGAGGTCCTTGAGGTCCTCGATGCCGCCGGCCTTGGCGACGCCGCCGGCGATCCAATAGAATTTCGGATAGGACGACATCGCCTGGCGGGCGGCGTCGGCGTTGGTGGCCTTGCTGTCGTTGACGAAGCGGACCCGGCCCAGCTTGCCGACCGTCTCCATCCGGTGGGCTAGGCCCGGAAAGCTCATCAGGCCATCGACCGCATCGTGGACCGGGATGCCGATGGCCCGCGCGGCCGCGTAGGCGGCGGCGGCGTTCTGCCAGTTGTGGCGGCCCGGCAGGCTGCGGGCCCGAAGCAGGTCCGCGACCTCGACGACCCGCTCGCCGGTGGCGTCGTAGAGCACGCCCTGCAGGGCGTAGACGCCCCGGCCCATGGCCTTGCCGGCGCTGATCGGCCAGATGGTCCGGCGGTTGGCGGCCGTGATCTCGGTGCAGATCTGCTGGCACCAGGCGTCGTCGACCCCGATGATCGCCGTGTCGCCCTTGCCCTGGTTCAGGAAGATCCGGCGCTTGGCGGCGATATAGCCGTCCATGCCGCCGTGACGGTCCAGGTGGTCAGGCGAGATGTTCAGCAGCACCACCGCGTCGGGATGCAGGCTGGAGGTCAGGTCCAGCTGGTACGACGACAGCTCCAGCACATAGACCGCGCCGCCGTGCATGTCCTCCAGGCCGAGGACCCCTTGGCCGATATTGCCGCCGATCCGGGTGTCGCGCCCGGCCGAGGCGCAGAGGTGGCCGATCAGGGCGGTCGTGGTCGACTTGCCGTTGGTGCCGGTGATGGCGATGATCTTCGGGCGCTTGTGGATCGGCGCGGCGTTGACCGTGCGGGCGAACAGCTCGACGTCGCCCAGGATCTCGACCCCGGCCGCCTTGGCCTTGTCGACGGTCCAGTGCGGCTTGGGATGGGTCAGGGGCACGCCCGGCGACAGCATCAGGGCGGCGAACTGGCTCCAGTCGGCGGCCTGCAGGTCGACGACGGGGAAGCCTTCGGCGGCCGCGGCTTCGCGGCTCTCCGGCTTCTCGTCCCACAGGGCGACCTTGGCCCCTCCCGCGATCAAGGCGCGCGCGGCCGTCAGTCCGGTCCGGCCCAGGCCGAACACCGCGACGGTCTTGTCCTCGAATCCGCGGACGGGGATCATGGTCTCGAGTCTCCTAACGCAGCTTCAGCGTGGCGAGGCCGACGAAGGACAGCATCATCGCCACGATCCAGAACCGGATCACGACGGTGGATTCAGCCCAGCCCAGCTTCTCGAAATGGTGGTGGATCGGCGCCATCAGGAAGACCCGCTTGCCGGTCTTCTTGAAGTAGGCGACCTGGATCATGACCGACAGCGCCTCGGCCACGAACAGACCGCCGACGATGCCCAAAACCAGCTCGTGCTTGGCGCAGACGGCGATCGCGCCCAGCGCGCCGCCCAGGGCCAGCGAGCCGGTGTCGCCCATGAAGATCTTGGCCGGCGGGGCGTTGTACCAGAGGAAGCCCATGCCTCCGCCGATGATCGCGCCGCACAGCACCGCCAGCTCGCCGACCCCCGGCGCGAAGTGCAGGTTCAGATAGTCGGCGAACTTGTAGTTGCCGACCAGGTAGGCGATCAGGCCGAAGGTCGAGGCGGCGAACATCACCGGCACGATGGCCAGGCCGTCCAGGCCGTCGGTCAGGTTCACGGCGTTGGAGAAGCCGGCGATCGTCACCGCCGCGAACACCACGTAGAACCAGCCCAGATTGACCACCAGCGCCTTGAAGATCGGGAAGACCACGCTGGTCTCCATGCCCGGCGTCATCGGCGACTTGGGCGCGAACAGGATCAGGATCACGGTGGCGGCGATGGCCACGATGAACTGGGCGATCAGTTTCTGGACGCTGGAGAGGCCCGCCGTGGTCTGCTTGGTGACCTTGGCGTAGTCGTCCATGAAGCCCAGCACGCCGTAACTGCCGGTTACCAGCAGCACGACCCAGACGTGGATGTTGCGCAGGTCGGCCCACAGCAGGGCGCCGGCGAACAGCCCGGCCAGGATCATGAAGCCGCCCATGGTGGGCGTGCCGGCCTTTTCGGTGACGTGACGGGCGATGCCGTCGGTGCGGATCGGCTGGCCCTTGCCCTGCTTGGCCTTCATCCAGCGGATGAAGCGCGAGCCCATYGCCACGGCGACGATATAGGCGGTCAGCATGGCCATGCCCGACCGGAAGGTCAGGTATTTCAAGAGGTTCAGCGCCGGGACGTGCTCTTGCGTGCGCGCCAGCCATTCGTACAGGAAGTACAGCATCAGCCCTGTTCCCCAAGATCGAGCGCGGCCAGGGCTCCAGCGAGAACGCCGGCCCTGGAGCCGTTCGACCCCTTCACCATCACCACGTCGCCAGGCTTGATCGCCCCCGCCAGCGCCGTCGTTAACTTTTCGGTAACTTCCGCGTAACCGCCCCGCCGAGTCGGCGGAAGCGCCTCCCACAGCGATTTCATGTGGACGCCTGCCAGAAAAACCACGTCAACGTTTGCACGCGCGATCGGCTCTGCAAGCTCGGCGTGAAAACGCGAACTGCCCTCGCCCAATTCGAGCATGTCGGTCAGCACCGCGACCCGGCGGCCGGCGACCTTGCGCGCGCCCAGGGTCTTCAGCGCGGCCTGCATCGAGACCGGATTGGCGTTGTAGCTCTCGTCGACCAGGGTGAAGGCGCCGCCGTCGATGCGGACCGTCTTCTCGGCCCCGCGGCCCTCGATCGGGGCGAAGGCCGCCAGCGCGGCCAGGGCCGTCTCGCGTGGCACGTCCAGGGCTTCCAGCATCAGCAGGACGCARAGACTGTTGGGGCCCCAGTGGACGCCGGTCTGCCGGATCGGAAAGCTGAGGGCCTCGCCGCGCAGTTCGACGGAGACCGTGGCGCCCTCGCCTTCCACCGCGAAACCGGTCAGGCGCGCGGTCGCGCCCTCGGCCTCGCCGAAGCTCCAAACCAGCGCGCCGACCTTGGCGGCCTCGGCGCGCAGCAACTCGAACCACGGGTTGTCGGCATTCAGCACCGCGATCCCGCCGGGCTCCAGCCCCGCGAAGATCTCGGCCTTGGCTCGAGCGACGCCCTCCTCGCCGTCGGCGAAGTTCTCCAGGTGCACCGGCCCGACCGTAGTGATGGCCACCGCGTGGGGGCGGACGAACTGGCTGAGCGGGGTGATCTCGTCGGCGTGGTTCATGCCGACCTCGAACACGGCGCGCTGGGTGTCGCGCGGCATCCGAGCCAGGGTCAGGGGCACGCCGATGTGGTTGTTGTACGACTTCACCGAGGCGTGGGCCTTGCCGGCCAGGCGCAGGCCCGCTTCGACGGCGCGAGTGACGCTGGTCTTGCCGACCGAGCCGGTCACCGCGCCGCGCTTGCACTGGGGCGCTCGTTCGCGGGCGGCGACACCGAGGGCTTCCAGCGCCTTGAAGGTATCCGCGACCATCACGGCAGGCGCGACGACGGGTTTGGCGGCCAGGACGCCGGTCGCACCAGCGGACACGGCCTGCGGCACGAACTCATGACCGTCCCGCGCGCCGACCAGCGGCACGAACAGGTCGCCCGGCTCGACCGAGCGGGTGTCGATCGAGACGCCGGTCACGGTGAAGTCGCCAGCGACCTCGCCGCCAACGGCTTTCGCGATTTCCTCAGCCGTCCAGAGCGCTTCAGGCATCCACGCCCTCCAACGCTTCCAGGGTCTCGGCCACGTCGTCGAACGGATGGACGACGCCGGCGACGATCTGGCCCTGCTCGTGGCCCTTGCCGGCGATGACCAGCACGTCGCCCTCGCGCAGCAACTCGACGCCGGCGCGGATGGCGGCGCGGCGGTCGCCGATCTCGCTGGCCCCGGGCGCGGCGTCCAGGATGGCGGCGCGGATCGAGGCGGGATCCTCCGAGCGGGGATTGTCGTCGGTGACGATGGCGACATCGGCCAGGCGCGCGGCGATGGCGCCCATCAGCGGACGCTTGCCCCGGTCGCGGTCGCCGCCGGCTCCGAACACGGCGATCAGCTTGCCGGCGGTGTGCGGGCGCAGGGCTTCCAGCACCGTCTCCAGGCCGTCGGGCGTATGGGCGTAGTCGACATAGGCCTCGCCGCCGCGCGGCCCACGGCCGACGCGCTGCAGACGGCCGGCCGCGCCCTCCAGGGTTTCGAGGGCCTTCAGCACCTTGGCGACGTCCTCGCCGGCGGCGATGCACAGGCCGGCGGCGACCAGCACGTTCGAAGCCTGGAAGGCCCCGGCCAGCGGCAGGCGGATGTCGTAGGCCGCGCCTGCGGCCTCGATCAGCAGGCGCTGGCCTTCCGGCGTCGGGGTGCGGGTGACCAGGCGCAGGCCCTGGCCGTCCTCGCCGACCGAGAACACGCTCTGGCCCGAGGTGACGGCGGCGGCGGCGAAGTTGGGGAAGGCCTCGCTGTCGGCGTTCAGCACCGCCGTGCCGCCGGTCGGCGTCAGGGTGTCGAACAGGCGCAGCTTGGCGGCGCGATAGGCCTCCATCGAGCCGTGATAGTCGAGGTGGTCCTGGGTGAAGTTGGTGAAGCCGGCGGCGTGCAGCTTGACCCCGTCGACGCGGCGTTGGTCGACGCCATGCGAGCTGGCTTCCAGGGCCAAGTGGGTGACGCCCATCTCGGCCAGGCGCGCGACCATCTCGGCCACGTCGCCGGCGTCGGGCGTGGTCAGGCCGGGCGGGGTCAGCTGCTGGTCGGGCTGGCCGGCCTCGCTGACCACCACGCCGAGGGTGCCCATGCTGGCGGCCTTGTGACCAAGCTTCGCGAAAATCTGGCGGGCGAAGCCGGCGACCGAGGTCTTGCCGTTGGTGCCGGTGACGGCCACGCACATGGCCGGCTGCTTGCCCCAGAACGCCGCCGAGGCCAGGGCGTAGGCGCGGCGGGCGTCCTCGGAGCGGACCACCGGCACGCCCAGGCCCTCCAGCCCGTCCTCGGGGGCCAGCACGGCGGCGGCGCCCTTGGACACCGCGCCCGGCGCGAAGTCGCGGCCATCGACCTTGGTCCCCGGCAGGGCGGCGAACAGCCAGCCGGCCGTGACCTTGCGGCTGTCGGCGGTGACGCCGGCGATCAGCGGGTCGCTGGTAAACGGACGGTTGAACAGTTCCGACAGACGCCTGGTCATAGTCCCGCCTCCGGAGCAGCCGGCTTGGATGGGCTGGCGATGGTCACCAGCTCGGTCTTGCGTTGAACGCCCAGGAAGGGCGCGATGCGCTCGATCACCCGGCCGGCGGCCGGCGCGGCGACCCAGCCGCCGGTCGAGAAGCCGAAGGTCTTGGCCGTGCCGTGCGGCTCGTCCAGCAGGATCAGCACGAAGTAGCGGTCGGCCTCCAGCGCGCCGTCGGTCGGGAACACCGCCGCGAACGACGAGACCTGGCGTTGGTGATTGTAGCCGCGGATCGAGGGGTCGTACTTCTCGCCGGTGCCGGTCTTGCCGCCGACCGACAGGCCCGGCACGTCGGCCTTGCCGCCGCTGCCGCCCTCGCCGGGCACGACGTTGGCGCGCATGATCTTCAGCATCTCCATCGATGTGTTCTCGGAGAGCACCCGTCGGCCTTCGGGGCGCACGCCCGGCGGCATCTTCTTGATGGTCAGGGGCAACAGCTCGCCGCCGTTCATGATGGCGTTCATCGCCTGGGCCAGGGCCAGCGGGCTGACGTTCATGCCGTGGCCGAACGAGGTGGAGGCCACCGCGTCCTGGTCCCACTTGCGCGGGGTCAGGGGCCGCGCCGACTCCGGCAGCTCGACCTTGGCCGGCTTGGTCAGGCCCAGATTGGTGAAGTACTGGCTGAGGCGCTCGCCGCCGATCCGCTCGGCCAGCATGGCCGTGCCGATGTTCGACGAGTGCTTGAACACCTCGACCAGGGTCAGGATGGCCTTGGCCGCGTGGTAGTCGTGGATGGTGCGATAGCCCAACTTGAACGGCTCGCGCGCGTCGAAGGTCGAGGACGCGGTGGCCACGCCGGTGTCCAGGCCGATGGCCACGGTGAAGGCCTTGAAGGTCGAGCCCATCTCGTAGACCGCCGCGGCGGCGCGGTTCAGGCGCTGGTCGTCGGTGGCGTCGCCGGCCTTGTTGGCGTCGTAGTCGGGATAGCTGGCCAAGCCCAGGATCTCGCCGGTGTGGACATTGGTGACAAGGCCCACGGCGCCCTTCGGGGTGAACTCCTGGGCGGCCTTGCGCAGCTCGTCCTCGAGGGCGGCCTGCACGCGCACGTCGATCGACAGCTGGGTCGGCGCGCCGCCGTCCAGGCCGGCGGCCTTGCGGATCGGATCATCCAGAGCGCGCTCGGCGCCGGCCAGACCCTTGCCGCCGCTGTCGACGAAGCCGATCAGGTGCGCGGCCGTCGCGCCCAGCGGATACATCCGCCGCTCCTGCTCCTCGAACGACACGCCCGGCAGGCCGAGATTGAAGACCGCGTCCTTCTCGTCGGGGGTCAGCCCGCCCAGGACGAAGGCGCGGTGATCGCCGAACACGGCCTTGTCCAGGCGCTTGGCGGGAACCTGCGGCAGGGCCTTGCCCAGCGCCGTCCGGGTCTCCTTGGCGTCCCAGACCTCGCGCGGATCGATGTAGAGGGCGTAGTGGGCCAGGTCGACGGCCAGCAGCTTGCCGTTGCGATCGACCACGTCGCCGCGCGCGCCGTCGGCGCCTTGAGCATAGCCCGTGCCCTGCCCCGCGTGGGAGAACAGCGCCGCCCAGCCCGCCCCCAGCGCCACGCCGACGAAGCACAGGCTGAAGAAGGCCATCACCAGGAAGATGCGGATGCGGGTGTCGTCTTCGGGCTTGGCGGCGGCCCGCGAGCGCTCGAACGCGTGCTCCAACCGCCAGACGCGCTCGATCAGCCAGCGCCAGGCGGCGGGTTGGAAGCCGTTGGGACCCAGGTTGGAGAGGCTCATTCCAGCCCCCCTTGCGGCGGCGGCGGAGGCGGAGGCGGCGGGACCGAAGCGTCGTCCGGCAGAGCCTCGGGCGCGTCGGTGGCCAGGGACTCGGGCGCGACCGGCACGGCGGCCACCGGCGCGCGCGGCAGGTCACGGCGACGGGCGACGTCGATCAGCGCGTCCTCGGTGATCTCGTGGTCCGGCGCGATCGGCTTCAGCTGCATCATCTGCGCCAGCTGCTCGATACGGCGCGGCTGTTCCAGGTGGGCGACCTCGGCTTCCAGCAGGCGCTTGCGGACGGCCTCGTCCTGGATCTCCTGCTCGATGCGGCCGATCTCCTGACGCTCGCTGCCGGCGAAGGTCTTGGCCAGATAGACGCTGGTGACCAGGCTGATCAGGATGCAGAGGCCCACGACCTCGACGACCCGGAACCCGCGGACGCGGCGATTGAAGACGCCGGCGACGCTCATGCCGCGGCCTCCCAGACCGGCGCCTCGGTGCGCACGGCCGCGCGCAGCTTCGACGAGCGCGCGCGAGGATTGACGGCCAGTTCGGCCTCTCCCGGGGCGATGGCCTTGTTGGCGATCAGCTGGAAGCTGGCGGGCGCGCCGGCCGGCGCCTGCGGCAGGTGGCGCGAGCCGCCCGGCGTGCGCCCGGCCCGCTCGGCCAGGTAATTCTTGACGATGCGGTCTTCCAGCGAATGGAACGTGACCACCGCGAGACGACCGCCCGGTTTCAGAATGCGCTCGGCGGCGGCGAGGCCGGCCTCCAGCTCGCCCAGTTCGTCATTGACCGCGATGCGCAGTCCCTGGAACGAGCGGGTGGCGGGGTGGACCTTGGCGCCCTTGCGACCGCCCAGGGCGCGCTCGATCACGTGAGCCAGGTCAAGGGTGCGCTCGAACTTGCGCTCCTCGCGGCGCCTGACGATGAAGCTGGCGATGCGGCGCGAGGCATGCTCCTCGCCATAGACGTAGAGGATACGGGCCAGCTCGGTGTGGTCCAGCTCGTTGACGAGGTCGGCGGCCGTCGGGCCGGTGTCGCTCATCCGCATGTCCAGCGGGCCGTCGCGCATGAACGAGAAGCCGCGCTCGGCTTCGTCCAGCTGCATGGACGACACGCCGATATCCAGCACCACGCCGTCGACCGACTGCGGCTCGAAGTGCTCGGCCATCTGGGAGAAGCGGTCACCGATCAAGCGGAAGCGGTCGGCTGGCAGCCCTTCCGCAAAGCGCTGCACGGTGGGATCGCGGTCGAAACCGACGACGCTGGCGCCGGTGGCCAGGATCGCGCGGGTATAGCCGCCCGCCCCGAAGGTGCCGTCGATGATCGTCTCGCCCGGCTTGGCGCCCAGGGCCTGGACCACTTCGTCCAGCAGGACCGAGACGTGCGGCGCTTCGCTCACGACGCGCTCCCCAGCTTGGCCACGCGCTGTTGCGTGCGCAGAGCCGCCAGGCCTTCCCGGGCCAGGTCACGTTGCGCCGCGCGATGGGCCTGGAAGGCCTCGCGCGACCAGATCTGAAAACGCTCACCCATACCGACGACGGTCACCCAATCCGTGAGACCGCACATTTCGCACAGCTGGTCGGGAAGCGTAATGCGACCAGCTGTATCAAACGACAGCTTGGCCATGCCGCCCAGGATGCTGACTTCCAGGGCCGAGCGGGTCGGATCGCCGAACGGCAGCTCCTCGATCACGCCCAAATAACGGTCGAACAAAGGTTTTCCGCCAGCTTCCAGACAATCGGCCTCGATCGCGGGGAAGCAGAAGATCCCGTCGAACAGGCCGGAGACGGCCGCGCGGAACTCCTGCGGCACAACGATGCGCCGCTTGCTGTCGAGCTGTTTCTCGAACGTCGAGAGAAACACGAAAGCCGAACCCCGCCAGACCCAGGTCGGTCGGCAAGCCCGCCCCGACGCAAATTGGGTTAACATGGGATGAACTGGGAGACAATGACACCAAGGCCCGTTTCATCGACATTTCAAAGGTGTCGCACCCCTTCTTCACTGGGCGTGATAGTTAATCCACAGAACATACACAGAACTCGTTGAGTGGAGGCGAGATGGCGTCCCAGTTCGTCCCATTGGATGTGGATTTCGCGGCTGGACGCCCCCTCCGTCACGGCGCGTATTCGCGCCGCGCCACCTCCCCCGC
>NZ_JBFUJD010000062.1:0-34381 GCF_056401555.1 Caulobacter sp. P4_E5 | reverse complement strand
GAGGGGGAGGAAGATAACGTCAATCCCGGCAGGCCACGATCAGGTCCGCGGTCGCCGGGTTGCAGGCGAACGGGATGTTGGCCAGGGTCGCCAGGCGGATCAGCGCCTTGACGTCGACGTCGTGCGGCTGCGGCGACAGCGGATCGACGAAGAAGATCAGCACGTCCAGCCGGTCCTCGGCGATCATCGCGCCCAGCTGCTGGTCGCCGCCCAGCGGCCCGCTCTTCAGCCGCACCAGATTGAGCTTGGGCAGCGCCTCCAGGATCCGGCCGCCGGTGGTGCCGGTGGCGAACAGCGCCTTGTCCTTCAGGAAGTCCGCGTGAGCCAAGGCCCAGTCGACCAGGGCGGCCTTCTTGTCGTCGTGGGCCACCAGGCCGATGGCGAGAGGATGGGCCATTAGACACGCCATAGTTGATAAAATTGAGGCAGCCAGATAGCCTAGCTTCGTGGACAGCCCTCAGACCATCGACGATTGGCTCAGGCTAGCCCAGATGCACGAGATTGCCGCCAAGCGAATATGCGAAGACARGGTCGCCGCGTCCCAGGCCCTTTTCCATGTAGGCCTCGCTGTCGAATGCGCGCTCAAGGCCCTCATTATGAGGCGAGAACGGTTCAACATATGGCCAAGCAAGGCCGTAAACCCGGAACTCTATACCCACGATCTTCATGGCCTCTTGCGGATCGCCAGGGTGTCGTTGTCGGCAGGGGACCCCGAGGCTCCCAGCTGGCACGTTGTTTTGGCTTGGGATCGCAATCAGGGCTATGATCCCAATCCGATGCCCAGGAAAGTCGCGAGGGCCTGGGTAAAGGCTGCGTTTGGCGAGAAAGGAGTCGTAACATGGATCAGAACGATCTTGGCCTAGCACGCTACGACGCCGGAGCCGACTACCTTGCCGCCCTTCGCAAACTTGGATTGAATCCCGACGCCCTTTTTTGGGCATTTGACAGTGCTGTCGATCAGTTCGTCCTCGTCCTTGTGACCAAGTTCTTTGACTATGCCGGTCCCCTCGCGCTGTCGGAGCTGCTTTTCAAGGCGTACCGCGCGTCGGCGACACCGGCGGAAATCGATCCATTCATCCTGCGGCTGCACAGTCCGAAGCAGAAGATTTTCCGCGACCTGCTCTTCTCCTTGCGCAGTACGGGAACGATCCCGGCGGATGCGGACATCGACGCCTATCACCGCGCGGTCATGGCTGGAGAACAAGCCCAAATTGGTGTTCTGGGCTTCAACTATGCCGAACTCGAAGTATTCGGCGCCTGGATCTACACCGCTACCGAGCACCACACGAAGCTGGCCGATGTCGCCCGCCCTTGGGACCGCCTCACGCATCGTGTAGACGCCCTCGCGGCGTAATTTCGCCTACGCCCGTTCCTTGGTCCGCTCGAAGCGCACTTTCGGGTAGCGCTCGGCGACGTAGCCGATCTCCCAGGACGACTTGCCCAGGAACACCGGGGCCTCGTCGATGTCCTGGCCCATGGCCGACTTGTGCTTGTCGACGAAGTCCTCGACGTCGGCGCGCTCGCCCGACAGCCAGCGGGCCTCGGCATAGGGGCTGGCCTCGAAGATGCACTCCAGCTGGTATTCGTTGGCCAGGCGGTCGGCCATGACCTCGAACTGCAGCTGGCCAACGGCGCCGACGATGAAGTCGCTGCCGATCACCGGGCGGAACAGCTGGGTGACGCCCTCCTCGGCCAGGCCTTCCAGCGCCTTCTTCAGGTGCTTGGCCTTCAGCGGATCCTTGACCCGCACGCGGCGCAGGATTTCCGGGGCGAAGTTGGGCAGGCCGGCGAAGCGCAAGGTCCCGGTTTCGGACAGGCTGTCGCCCACCCGCAGGACGCCATGGTTGGGGATGCCGATCACGTCGCCGGCGAAGGCGTCCTCGGCCAGCTCGCGGTCGGACGCGAAGAACATGATCGGCGCGTTGACGCTCATGGCCTTGCCGGTGTTCTGGGCCTTCAGCTTCATGCCGCGCGTGAAGCGGCCGCTGGTCAGGCGCAGGAAGGCGATGCGGTCGCGGTGGTTGGGGTCCATGTTCGCCTGGACCTTGAACACGAAGCCCGACACCTCGTTGTCGCCCGGGGCGACATGGGTCTCGGCGCCGGCCTTGGTCACCTTGGCCGGATGCGGCGGCGGGGCGTAGCTGCCAATGCCGCCCAGCAGTTCGGAGACGCCGAAATGGCGCAGGGCCGAGCCGAAGAACACCGGCGTCATGTGGCCTTCCAGGAAGCTCTGGACGTCGAACGGCTTGCTGGCCTCGGACACCAGCAGGGCGCCCTCCTCGACCTCGGCCCGCTCCTCGGGGGTCAGGTACTGGACCACCGCGTTGGAGTTGATGGCGACGGGATCGGGATGCCCCTCCTCGTCGGTCGAGCTCTTTTTGGCGTAGGGGATGAACTTCTGGCCGCGCAGGTCCAGCATGCCCTTGAAGCGTCCGCCTGAGCCGGCCGGCCAGTACAGCGGGGCCGGGTCCAGGGCCAGCTTGGACGACACCTCGTCCAGCAGCTCGAACGGATCCTGGGCCTCGCGGTCCATCTTGTTGATGAAGGTGATGATCGGGATGTCGCGCAGGCGGCAGACCTCGAACAGCTTCAGGGTCTGGGGCTCGATGCCCTTGGCGGCGTCCAGCACCATGATCGCCGCGTCGGCGGCCGTCAGGGTGCGATAGGTGTCTTCCGAGAAGTCCTCGTGGCCCGGCGTGTCCAGCAGGTTGAACATCAGGCCGTCGTGGTCGAACGTCATCACCGACGCCGAAACCGAGATGCCGCGCTCGCGCTCGATCTTCATCCAGTCCGACTGGGTGCGCCGCGTCTGGCCGCGAGCGCGCACCGCGCCGGCCGCCCGGATCGCCCCGCCGGCCAGCAGCAGGTTCTCGGTCAGGGTCGTCTTGCCGGCGTCGGGGTGGCTGATGATGGCGAAGGTGCGCCGACGGGCGGCTTCAGCGGCGGGGGAAGTGCTCATGGGCGGGGACTAGCCCCATCAGCTCTTTTTGTCACCCTCGGCGGGCGCCTTCTCCGTCGTTCCGCTGGCCGTCTTGGCGGCGGACTTGTCTTCGGGCATCGCCTTGAGCATGGCCTGGGCTGCGTCCGCCTCAGGACCGCCGTGCGGACTCCCGGCCAAGGGGCGCAGGACGACGCGGGCGGTTTCGAAGTCCTTGGTCGCAACCAGCGCCTTGCCAGCGTCCAGACGCAGATGGCCGACCTGAGGGGCCAGCAGCATGGCCCGCAGCCGGATATTGACCATGTTCTCGTTCAGGGGCTCCAACCGCCTGGCCTCGGCATAGCCGTGCAGCACGCGCGGATCCTCGGGATCGACCTTGAAGGCGCGGGCGAAAGCCTTGCCGGCCTCGCCGAGGATTTCCTTGCGGTGGGCCTCGTCCGCCTCGGCCGCCATCAGCCGGCTTTCGCCCAGCGCCACCAGGGCGTCCTTGTCCTTGGGATCGGCGGTCAGCAGCGCATTCAAGGCCGCCTCGCCGGCGGCGCGATCGCCGAACTGGGTCTCGGCCTGGGCGCGGATAAGCTTGGCGAAGCGGTCGTCGGGATATCTGGCCGTCGCCGTCCGGATCGCTTCCAGCACCTTGGGCTGGTCGTCCTTGGGCACGCCCAGCTTCAGCCTTTGCCCTTCCAGCAACAGGGCGTCCGCGGACGGCGGCAGCACGGTCACCGTCATCGGCGCCTCGACCGGCGTCGTCCGGGGCAGAGCGCCAGCCGGCAGCGGGTGATCCATATAGGTCTGCAGTTTCTTGCGCAGCCCTTCCATGTCGTCGCCATAGACCGCCCGCCAGGCCTCGGGCGGCTTTTGGCCGCCGCGCACCGCCTCCAGATAGGGGCCCAGCTTCTTGCGGCGGTCGGGATCCGACAGGATGTAGTGGGTCAGCAGCCAAGCCTCGGCGTAGTAGCTGAGGGTCTCCCACTTGCCCAGTTCAGCCGGCCGCTTGCTCAGCAGGTCGCCCATCGGGACCCAGGTCATGCCGGGCGCGGTCAGGCTGTAGGCCCGGCCCTTGTTGTAGCCGCCAACGACCAGCCGCTGGGATCCCAGGTCGGCGGTCATGTAATATTCGGCGTAGCCTTCCACGAGCCAGGCCGGATAGGCGCTGGGATAATAGCGCAGCATGAAGTGGTGCACATATTCGTGCATCACCGTGTCGTCGCCGCGGTTCTGGTCGTTCTCAGCGCTGGAGCCGCCGCGAACCGCTACGGCGAAGACCTCGGTCGGCGCGGGAATATAGATCCCCGCCGTGTTGTCGCGCGCTTGCGGGACGACGCGGCGCAGCTGGCCGATGTCCGCGACCAGATAGACCGGCAGCTTGATCAGGATCGTCTCGTCCTTGGGCCGGCCATGCAGCCGGCGCAGCAGGGCGTCGAAATCCTCCAGCATCGAGGCGTATTCGCGCACCGACCGTTCGCTGCGGCCGTAGACGATGAAGTGGTCGCTCTCGGCGCGCCGCCATTCGGCCCAGGCCGGGGCGGCCGTCGTCATGAGGACGGCCGCCGCCGCGACCGCTACCCGCCAAACCCTCACGACGCTCTCCCCGTACGCGCAATCTTGAATTGAGATTAGGCGTAGAGAATGACCGCTGACAAGGCGCGGCGCGCGGCGAAAGCCCCGCGCCGCCTCCGCGTCAGAACTTGGCCGACACCCGGGCGTACCAGAGGCCGCCATCGGTGTCGTACGGGGCGTTGCGCGAATAGATCAGGCCGCGCGAGGCCTGGAACGTCGCCTCGGCCGGATAGGTGTCGAACAGGTTCTCGGCCCCGACCGTCAGCTTGATCGCCGAGGTCAACTCGGCGCTGACCGACAGGTCGACCAGGGTGCGGCCGCCGAAGGCCTGGATCAGGTCGGCGGCCCCGTTGGCCTGGGCGTCGGTCCACTCCCCCGACCAGCGGGCGCGCAGCAGGCCGCTGAACCGGCCCTTGGCGTAGTCGAAGGAGACGTTGGCGGCGTTCTGCGGCAGGCCATCTTCCAGGTTGATGCGGGCCAGCTTCGAGACCTCGGTCAGCTTCGAGCGGGTGACCTTGGTGTCGTTCCAGTTCCAGGCCGCCGTCACGCCGGCCTTGCCGCCCCAGACCTGGCCGCGCCACGATCCGACCACGTCGACGCCCTGGGTGCGGGTGTCGAACGAGTTGGTGAAGTAGCTGACCGTCGTCAGGCTGTCGGCGCCGGGTACGCCCTGGGCGACCAGCTGGGCGCGCAGGGCCGGGGTCACCGTGAAGTTCGGCGAGACGGCGAAGCGGTTGTCGACGTCGATGCGGTAGTAGTCGACCGAGGCGGTGAAGCCGCCCTGGCGGAACACCGCGCCGAACGACAGGTTCTTGGACTCCTCGGGTTCCAGCGGCTTGCCGCCCAGCGCGACGGAGATCGGGTTGATCGGCGACAGCCGGCCCGAGGTGAACAGCAGCAGGGTGGTGGTGTTCAGACCCTGCGAGGTGCGGGTGTTGTTGATCTGGCCGGCGGTCGGGGCGCGGAAGCCGGTCGAGACCGCGCCGCGCAGGGCGAAGTTCGGGGTGATCGCATAGCGCGCGGCGATCTTGCCGTCGGTGGTCTGGCCGAACTCCGAAAAGTCCTCGTGGCGCACGGCGATGTCGGCGTTGAACTTGTCGGTGATCGGCAAATCGAGATCGACATAGGCCGCATAGCTGGTTTGGTCCCACGACCCGGCCTGGCTGGGCGCGTAACCGGGAAAGCCGTTCGAGCCGCTGGGCAGGCCGGCCGGCGCGCCGGGGCCGACGTCCCACGAATAGCGGTCGCCCGCCTCGATCTCGTAGGTCTCCTCGCGCGCTTCCAGGCCGATGGCCAGGTTGGCCGGCTTGGCGAGGAACGACCATTCCAGCGGGCGCGAGGCGTCCAGGTTTAGGGTCTTTTCCTCCTGGATCAGGGCGCCGGCGTCGAAGCGGGTCGGCGAGGTCGGTCCGAACGAGGCGTTGATGCTGTTGCTCAGGACATAGTCGACCTTGTCGCGGCCCCAGCCGGCCGAGGCGTCCCACGACCAGCCGAAGGCGTCGCCGCGCAGGCCGCCATTGGCCGAGGCGTTGGTCTCGTCCTGGCCGAACTTCGGCGAGAAGCCGGCCGGATACAGCTGGCTCAGCGACCAGCCGGGGAACGCCGGGCTGGTCCGGTAAGAGGTGTCGGTCGACGGGTTGCGCCAGTTGAAGTCGGTGACGCCGCTCATGTCGCTGTAGGTGGCGAAGGCGTAGGCCTCGACCGCGTCGCTGACGGGCGCGATCAGGTTCAACGACCCGCGCCACACCTCACGATCGGGCTGGCCCCAGCGCTGCACCGGGCTTGGAACCTTGATGCTGGGATTGGCGGCCTGGAAGGCGATGGCGTCGGGGCGCTGGCGGGTGCGCGAAGTGGCCTCCGCGTCGGTGTAGTCGATCGCGCCGACCAAACTCCCGCCGTTGCCGAAGGCGACGCCGTAGCGTCCGCCGATCTCGGTCTTCTGGCCGTCGCCGGCGAAGTAGCGGCCGGTCTGGGCGTAGCCGTCGAAGCCGGTCTTGTCGGACAGGATGATATTGATCACCCCGGCGATGGCGTCCGAGCCGTACTGGGCCGAGGCGCCGTCGCGCAGCACCTCGATCCGCTCGATGCCGCTGGTCCCGAGCGAGGCGAGGTCGACGCCCTGCTGGCCGCGACCACCCAGCACCGCCGAACGGTGGCGGCGCTTGCCGTTGACCAAAACGAGGGTCTGGTCGGGCGAGAGGCCGCGCAGGGTGGCGGGGCGCACGAAGGCCTGGCCGTCGGCGGCCGGCAGGCGCTGGACGTTGAACGACGGCGTGGTGGCCGCCAGCTTGTCCATGATCTCGTCCGAGACCGTGTTCCTCAGCGCCTCCTGGCTGACGACGTCCACCGGGGCAGTCGACTCGAACGCCGTGCGATCGACACGACGGGTGCCGGTGACCACGACGGCGTCGACCTCGGTGGCGCCATTGGACGTCGCAACGGGCGCGACCTGCTGGGCCTGGGCTTGGCTGGAAAGGGCCAGGGCGAGCGCGCCCCAGGCGACCGTGGACAAAAGCTTCATCGTCAACCTGCACTGTTCAGTTCAGGGCGGGTTAGCGACGGGTCTTGTCAGGTCGGCGACAGGGACGCGTCGGTTCGATGAAGCCTCCGAACGACGTTCCCCGAAACAGCGCCAGGTTCAGCCGGCCTTGGCTCTCTCACGGATCGTCTTGAGCAAGGTCGCCGCCGCCTCGGCCGCCTTACCGCCGTGCGGATCGTTGGCCACCGGCTCCAGCATCCGGATCGCGTCGTCGATGCGGCCCCGCGCGGCCAAGGCTTGGCCGGCGTTCAGGCTGATCTCCCGCACCTGAGGCGCCAGTTGCGCGGTCAGCTCCAGCACGTTCAGGGTGTTGTCACTCGGATAGCCCGGCTCGCCCATCCGGGTTTTCGCGAAGTCGTAGAGCGTCTGGTAGGTGTCCGGCGCGGCCTTGTTGGCCCGGCCGAACAGCTTGGCGGCCTCGGCGATCAAGGTCTTGTCGTTCCCCGCCCTGGCCGCGACCAAGCGGTTTTCGCCAGCCAAGCGCAGGGCTTCGGCGTCCTCGGCGTGGCTCGCCAGCCAGTCGTCGAGCAGCCTGTTCGAGACCGCCATGTCGCCATAGCCGGCTTCCGCCCGCGCGAGGGCCAGGGTCGCCAGCCGATCTCCGGGATACTTGGTCGCCTCGTCCCGCACCGTCTTCAGTAACCGCTCGCCCAACGGCTTGGACGGGGCGCGTTTGGCCAATTGATTCTCGAGCAACAGGTCGCCCGCCGAAGCCGGCAGGTCGGTGACCGTCATCGGAAAATCGGGCCGCCCTTCCCGCACCAGGGTCTTGGTCGGGATGGCGCTGCGCAGATAGACCAGCATTATCCGGTCCAGATCCTCAACCGCGATCCCGGTGGTCCGGGACCAGGCCGACAATGGATCCTCGCCCTTGGCGGTGGCGGCGACATAGGCCGACAGCTTCTTCTTCCGCTCGGGACCCGACAGCATGTAGTGCGTCAGCAACCAGGCTTGGCCGTAGTAGACGCCGGCCTGCTGCCGGGTCAGCTGACCGAGCCGCTTGGTCAGCAGGTCGCGCGCCGGTATCCAAGAGCCGTGCAACAGGATCGACACCCGGCTACCGTTGGGTGCGCCGACCAGGGTCTTCCGGTCCTCGAAATCGGCGGTCATGAAGTACTCGGCGTAGCCCTCGATCAGCCACGCCGGATAGACGCCCGGATAGTGCTGCAGCATGAAGTGGTGCACATACTCGTGCAGGACCGTGTCGTCGGCCAAACCGTTCTGCTTGCGGACCGCCACGGCGAAAATGTCGTTGACGTCGGCGGCATAGAYGCCCGCCACGTTGGGGCCAGCGTCCGGAAAGGCTCGACGCAGCTGGTCGGGACTGCGCACCAGATAGACGTCCAGCTTGCGCGCCGCATCGTCCCTCTCGGCGGCGCGGCCGTGGAACAGGCGCAGCAGCGCGTCGAAATCCTCGAGCTTGCCGGTAAAGGCGCGCAGGCTGGCTTCGCCCCCGTCGCTGTAGACCACGAAATGGGCGCTCTCGGCCTTCTGCCACCCGGCCTGCGCCCGGCCGCCGCCCAGCACCGCCAGCCCCAGCGCCGCGCCCAGGACCGCGCGGCCGAATCCGAAACCCATGACGCCCCCAGATCACAACTCGAGATTGAAGCTAGAGGATCGCCCCCGCCGTTAGCAAGTCGATGGCCGCCCAAACGGTCGCCACACCGCCYGCGAATGCGTCAAAAAGCCCCTATTCGAAGAATGGGTTTGGAGTCATGCTTCCCTTATCCCGCACCGGTGACGTCAGATCATCGGACGGATGGAGGAAATCGAACGATGGCCCTGCTCGACCATCATCGCGGCCACGACCGGCAGCATCCCGCCGGCAGCGCGCTGTGCATTGGCCTCACCCTCGCCGGCCTCACGGTCCTGGCGGTGGTGCTGAGTTGGATGATGACCCTGGTCTAAGCCGTTCGGACAGGCTCCTAGGCGGCCTGGCTCTTAAGCAGCCAAGCGCCGCCAGACCTGACGATCGGCTTCGATATTGGTCAGGGCGCCGGCCTTCTGGCGCTCCATGAGCGTGCCCATGATCTCCACGCTCAGCTGCGCATAGCGCACCTGCACGTCGTCCTTGCGGCAGCCACGGCCCGGCGCGATGAACAGGGCCGCGTTGATTTCCGGGGCCTTGGCCACGATCAGGGCCGCCAGGCGCTGGACCCGCTCCAGATCCTTGCGGTGCAGCAGCGGCTCTTCGGCGAACAGTTCCTTGCCAAGCTCCGCGACAGCGTTGATCGACAGCGCGGCGAAGCGGTCGCGCGTCATCGGCGGCGTCAGCTCGGTCGCGTCGAAACTCAGGACGACGTCGTTCATCAGGAAAAGCATGGCGGATGCCGAACTCTGGGGAGGGGTCGAAAGCCCGCGCACCATGGCCCGAACACGCTTTAGGTCGCGTTTAGGAGCAGGGTTAACGGCCCTCTAGAGTCGAGTTGTCCCCAAGGATCGCCCTATGCGGTTCAAGCCTCCACCGGCTCCGTCAGGAAGTGGCGGCCGTCGCGGTCCTCGATCTCGACCACCCAGACGTCGGGGTCGATGCGGGCGGCGCGCTCGGCATAGGCGTCCAGGTCGGGCTCGAACTCGGACCGCACCGGCTGCATCCAGAAGCGCTCGCCGTCGCCGCGCGTGGCTTCGCTGAACAGCCGCGCGGTCCCGGCCCGGCGGTCGACCACCTTGACCAGCACCGCCCCGGCCCGTGTGTCGCCCTTGCGGGCCACCATGGCGAAAGCCCCGCCCAGCTCGGCGCGGCGGATCAGCGCGCCGACCCAGATATCCGTCGAAAGAAGCATGCGCTAACCGAACCGCAACCACACGGGACGTAAAGCTCGCCCCTCAAGTCTCGAAGCATACGAGCAAATGACGCCGAATACGCACCAGAAAGGTCGCGTGGCGCGATGGATCGGGGTGTCGATTGGGATGGCCGCCTTGGCCATGCCTAGCGCGCTGCTTGCCGCCAACGCCGCCGACCAGCTCTACGAACGCACGCTGATGACAGCGGCCGACGGCCGTTGCCGCCTGTTCGCGCCCTCCATTTCTGCGGCGCTGGACGCTTCGCGGGCCCAGGCGCGCGGCGCGACCCTGCGCTCGGGCGCCAGCGAACTCCAGGTCTCGGCCCTGGAGCAGCGCGCCCGCATGAAGGCCGCGGGCGCGACCTGCAATTCCAAGGACCTGACCCTGGCCGCGTCGCGGGTGAAGGCCGCGTTCGACGGCTATTCGCAGATGCTGAGCATGACCTATCCGGGCGACGTGGCGTCCTGGAAGGCCGAGCGCTCGGTTTCGGCGACCATTCCAGTCTGGCGGCTGTCGCAGCCGGCGACCTTCGGCGGCGACCGCCTGGTGTTCGGCCTGGCCGGCCACGCCAAGGCGCTGACCGTGGTGGCGACCTTCGACAACGGCCAGCGTCCCTATGCGGCGCGGATCATCGTCCGCGACACCGGCCGCACGCTCGGCCCTTATATCGACACTCGCGCCGGCCGGAGTCTCAGCGGCAAGGTCGCGCCGCGCAACGCCAGCCTGGTGTTCGCCGCCGAGACCCGCGGGGAAGCCCCGCTCACCTTGCTGCCGACCGGGGCCAAGACGGGCCTGGCCTTCCGCTTCCCAGCGGCCGCGGCCGACGCGATCACCCAGCTGGATCCGCGCGAGGCGGTGACGGTCGAATTCGCCTTCACCGGCCGCGGCGACGAGGTGACCCGCAAGGCCTATGTCGAGGTCGGGGATTTCGCGGCGGGGCGGGCGTTCTTGCGGTAGGGCTCCGCAAAAACCTGTCATCCCGGCCGTAGGGCAGCGAAGAGCCGGGACCGCAACAAGCTCGGAGCTTCCGGCGGTCCCGGATCTGCGCGCTACGCGCTTGTCCGGGATGACAGTTGCTTTGGACGCTAGCGCGGCGCGAAGGCGATGATGTTGTCGCCCAGGATCGCGGGCGGCGGCTGCGGCGGTTCTTCAGCGAGCGGGGCTTCCGCCGCGGGCTCGGGCTTGGCCTCGAGGGTCACCGACCGCAGCGGGGCCAGCAGCACCGGCAGGCGCACCGAGACGCTGGTGCCCGCGCCCAGGCGGCTTTCGATGGTCATCTCGCCGCCGTGCAGCTTGGCGAAGGCCCGCACCAGCGAGAGCCCCAGGCCCGTGCCCCGGGCGCGCTGCTCGGCGCCGCCGGCCTGCTCGTAGGGCCGACCCAGGCGCTCCAGATCCTCGGGACTGATGCCGACGCCGGTGTCGGCGACGATCAGCTCCAGCACCCCGTCATAGCCGTGCGCCGTGACCGTCACCTGTCCGCCGCGCGGCGTGAACTTCAGGGCGTTGGAGACCAGGTTCAGCACGATCTGCTTCAGGGCGCGGCGGTCGGCGTCGACCTCCAGCTCGGCCGGCGGCAGCACGCCGCGCAGCTGGACGCCGGCGCCGTCGGCCTGGACGCGCAGCAGCCGCATGGCCGCCTGCACCGCCTCGCGGGCGTCGAAGATCCCGCGCTGCAGCTCGAAACGCYCCGCCTCGATCTTCGACATGTCCAGCACGTCGTTGATCAGGTCCAGCAGGTGGCCGCCGCTCTCGTGGATCAGCTCGGCGTATTCGGCGTAGCGGTCGCTGAGCGGGCCGAACATCCGCGCGCGCATGATGTCCGAAAAACCCATGATGGCGTTCAGCGGCGTGCGCAGCTCGTGACTCATATTGGCCAGGAAGCGGGCGCGGCCGGAGGCCAGGGCCTCGGCGTCGGCGCGGGCCTGGTCGAGGGCGGTCTCGCGATTGCGGTCGACGGTGACGTCGCGCAGCACCCCAACCAGCTGGTTCGGCGCCACCCGGATCATGTCCAGGGCGACGATGCGCTCGACGCCGAGCGCCGGATTGAAGGTCAGGCTGGCCGAGCCCTCGCGGTGGGCTTGCGCCACGGCGGCGGTCAGGCGCTGACGGTCGCCCGGCGCGGCCGCGCCAGTCAGGCCGCGATTGACCAGGTCGACGGTGGTGACACCCGGCGGCGGCGCGCCGCGTACGGCCGTCACCTGGCCTTGCCCCTTGATGGCGATCGCCAGGTGCGGCAGGCCGTCCAGCAGGGTTTCCAGGCCGATGATCTCGGAGGCGTGGCGGTCGTCGCGCGCACCCTGGCGGCGGCGGCCGATCAGCAGGCCGGCGGCCAGGCCCAGGCCCGTGGTGACCAGGGCCAGAAAGCCCAGGACGAAGCCCAGCGGGCCGGTCGGCTCCGGCGGGGCCAGGCCAGACAGCTGGGTCAAGGCCGCGACGCAGCCGCCGATCAGGGCCAAGGCCGCGCCTTCGGCCAGGCGACGGGGCTGGTTCAGGATCGACGCCGCGGCGACCGGGGCCAGGCACCAGGCGGCCATGGCGCCGGAGACGCCGCCGGTCAGCACCGCCGCCAGCGCGCCGCCCACGGCCCACAGGACCAGCATTATGGATTGGGTGCGTTCGTCCTCGCGCGTCATGAACAAGGCTACTAGGGCCGGGACCGCGCCCGCGCCCAGAGCCGCCCATACCGGCCAGCCGCCCGCGTCGGTGAACAGGGTCGCCGCCGCCGCCAGACAGACAGCCGCCAGCCAGCCCAGGCGCCACGCGTGCGCGGGATCAAACCCAGCCGGACGTGCGGCGGGGCGTTTGATCGGGTCTGGAAGCGTCTCGAATTCCAAAGGCGGGCCGACTTCAAGCACGGTGGGGAGGATCACCGTCTTCAAAGCTTAACGCGGAGCGGCCGTTCCCCCAAGGCCGCACAATCGTCGAGCGACCTTTCCTGGTGGACGCGTTGTGGACGGAAACGGAATCGTAAGCGCCTTTCGGCATATTCCTGGGCTCGAGCCATCACGGACAGAACGTCCGGGAGCCTATAATGCCAGAAACGGCGTCCTTCGACGCTTCGATCGTCTCCGCCTTGGCGGATCCCGACCCGGCCGACCGCCGGGCGGTCGCGCAGGAGCGTCGACGCCTGGCCCTGGACGATCGCAAGCGCTCGTTCCTGCGCATGGTAAGCCATGAGCTGCGCACCCCGCTGAACGCCGTGATCGGCTTCTCCGAGATCCTGTCGCAGGAGCTGTACGGGCCGCTGGGCAATCCGCAGTATCAGGAATACGCCAAGATCGTGCACGACAGCGGCATGAAGCTGCTGAAGCTGGTCAACCAGATCGTCGAGCTGGCGCGGCTGGAAGGCCACGTCACCGACATCGAGATGACCGCCGAGCCTCTGGACGAGGCCGTCGAGGACGTGCTGGACGGCCTGCGGGGCGAGATCGCCCGCCGCGACGTCATCATCAACGTGGTCGGCGAAGGCGCCCTGCCCTCGGTAATCGCCGACAGCCGAGGCCTGCGGACCATGTTGTCGAACCTGCTGCAGAACGCCGTCACCCACTCGCCCGCCGGGGGCGTGGTGCACATCGGCGCCGCCAGGATCGGCCGCGAGATCGAGATCACCATCCGCGACCAAGGCCCCGGCGTGGAGAGCGCCGAACTGCCCCGCCTGCTGCAGCCGTTCGAACAGGGCGGTTCGACCCTGACCCGGGCCCACGAGGGCGCCGGCCTTGGCCTGCCGATCGTCGACCTGCTGTCACGGGCCATGGGCGGCCAGCTGAAGCTGTCCTCCAGCTTGGGCGCGGGCTTCCTGGCGCGGCTGATACTTCCCGCCGCATAGGCTCGCGCTTGCCTTGGACCGGCCAGGCCCCTAATTGGCCCGCCATGACCAGCGCCATCGACGCCGCCCTCAATGACCTCGCCGACGAGTTCGAGCTCCTCGGCGACTGGGAGGAACGCTATCGCTACGTGATTGAGCTGGGCAAAGAGCTGGCCCCGCTGACCGACGCCGAGCGTTCGGAAGACAACAAGGTGCGCGGCTGCGCCAGCCAGGTGTGGCTGGTCACCCTGCCCCAGGCCGACGGGACCCTGGTGTTCAAGGGCGACAGCGACGCCCACATCGTCAGCGGCCTGGTGGCCATCATGCTGCGGCTCTATTCTGGTCGCGCGCCCGCCGACATCGTCGCCTTCGACGCCAAGGCCGCGCTGGACAAGCTGGGTCTGTCCGAAGCCCTGTCGTCGCAGCGTTCGAACGGCCTGAAGTCGATGGTCGCTCGCATTCAGCACGACGCCCGGGCCGCGCTTGGACAGACCAACCTTGGCTAGCTATCGCGTCGCCGCGCTTTACCGCTTCACGCGGTTTCCGGACCCGGCGGCGATCCAGGGTCCGCTAGCGGCGCTGTGCTGCGGGCTGGGCGTCAAGGGCACCCTGCTGCTGGCCCGCGAGGGGATCAACGGCACCATCGCCGGCGAGGACGCCGCCGTCGAGGCGGTGCTGGACCACATCCGCGCCTTGCCCGGCTGCGAAGGCCTCCAGCCCAAGACCGCCCGGGCCGAGCGCATGCCGTTCTACCGGATGAAGGTACGGCTGAAGAAAGAGATCGTAACCCTGGGCGAACCGGACCTCGACCCGGCCGCCAACGCCGGGACCTATGTCGAGCCGCGCGACTGGAACGCCCTGATCGCCGATCCCGACGTGGTGGTGATCGACACCCGCAATGACTACGAGGTCGCCGTCGGGTCGTTCGCGCGGGCGGTCGATCCCCGGACGTCCAGCTTCTCGGCCTTCCCGGCCTGGTTCCGCGACTATCGCCAGGCGCTGGAGGCCGAGCGCGGCCCCGGCGCCCCGCCGCTGAAGGTCGCCATGTACTGCACCGGCGGCATCCGCTGCGAGAAGTCGACCGCCTTCCTGAAGTCCGAGGGGATCGAGGACGTCTTCCACCTGAAGGGCGGGATCCTCGACTATCTGGAGCAGGTCCCCGCGCCGGAGAGCTTGTGGCGCGGCGAATGCTTCGTGTTCGACGAGCGCGTGGCGGTCGGCCATGGCCTGACGCCCGGAACCCATGTCCTGTGCCGAGGTTGCCGGATGCCGGTCAGCCCGAAAGGCCGCGCCTCGTCGCTCTATGTCGAGGGTGTGTCCTGTCCGGCCTGCCACGACCGGCGCGACGAGGATCAGAAGGCCCGCGCCGCCGAGCGCCACCGTCAGGCGCTGCACTGCGAAGCGCTGGGGATCGACCATGTCGGCGCGAGCTCGCCGGCCAAGACCGGCTGAACCCTTCACCGTCGCCCCGCGTTACCCGGCTCCCCCTCCCGCGATACGGAGCCCCGCGATGCACACCAACGAAGATCACATCAAGCTGGTCAACGGCCTGCTCAAGACCACCATCGACAGCGCCGACGGCTACGCCGAAGCCGCCAAGGACGCCGAGAGCGCGCGCTACAAGGACCTGTTCGAACGCCGCGCCCAGGAGCGCCGCTCGGTGGCCTCCGAGCTGGAGGAAGAGGTCCGTCGCCTGGGCGGCGATCCCAAGGACGAGGGCACGGCCCTGGCCGCCGCTCACCGCGCCTTCCTGAACCTCAAGGACGCCGTCACCAAGGGCGACGAGGCGGTGATCAGCGAGGTCGAGGCCGGCGAGGACTTCATCAAGGCAAAATATGAGAAGGCCCTGAAGGACACCGACGTCGATCCCCAGACCCGCGCGACGATCGAAAGGGCCTGGACGTCCGTGAAGTCCGGTCATGACCAGATGCGCGACATCAAGCACATGCTGAAGCACTAGCTTCGGAACCACAAAAGCTGTCATCCCGGCCAAGCGCGAAGCGCGCCGAGCCGGGACCGCCGGAAGCGCTGAGCTTGCCGCGGTCCCGGATCTTCGCTGCGCTCGTCCGGGATGACAGTTTTGATGACAGGTTTCTTGTGAATTTGCCTCCGCGCCTTCCCCATCGCATATGAAGCACATGGAAGACGCGCCGCGCCCCAGCCTCGACGCCCCTGTTGTCCTTGACGAAAGGCAGATCAACCTGATCGCCAAGGCCCTGGCCGAGCCGCGCCGGCGTCAGATCCTCAGGGAGATCGGCGCCAACAGCGAGCCGACCCCCTGCGGCGACGTCGCCCAGCACGTGACGGTCAGCGCCGCCACCTTCTCGCACCACATGAAGGAACTCGAGACCGCCGGCCTGATCCGCATTTGCCGGCAGGGCAAGTTCGCGTTCCTGATCCTGCAGCGCGACGTGCTGAACGCCTACCTGGCCCAGCTGGCGGAGATCTGAGTCCGGCGTTGTTGGCGCGGTTGCCGTTGGCCGGGGCCATCATCGTCGAGCGATTCAGCCAACGACGTTGGCCGCCGCGAAGGGCAGCCGGCGCGGCGGGGTCTGACCCGTGATCCGCCACCGCCAATAGCCCACGGACCAGCCCAGATGCATGAGCATCGCCGCCAGGCCCGAGCCGAAGGCGCATCGATCCCTGGCCCGCCAGCCGATCAGCGCGCCGCCCGCCAGGCATAGCAAGGCCCAGGCCAGGGCCGGCAACGTCGCCGCCAGGGCCCACGGCGTCAGCGCCGCCAGGGGCGTCGCCAGAACCGCCGCCAAGACGGCCGGCGCGACGGCCAGCGGCGCCAGCTGGMGGACCTTCAGCGGGGTCCGATGACGCGCCACCGTCTTGGCCCGGCCCCGGCCGTAGTTGAGGTACTGCCGAAACAGCGATCCCGGGTCCGAGCGGGGGTGGTAATCGATGGCGAGGTCGGCCGCCATCCAGATCCGCCCGCCCCCCTGGGCGAGCCGCAAGTCCAGTTCGGCGTCCTCGTTGTGGCTGAACCCCTCGTCGTAGCCGCCCGCGCCCTGGAAGGCCTCGATCGACATGAGGGCGTGGTGGCCGTGGTCCACCCAGCCGCCTCCTGCGCCGCTGCGATGGGCCGCGCCGCCGGTTCCGAGCTTGGAGTTCTGGGCGGCCGCGGCGGCCTTCTGGAAGCAGCCTCGCCCCACCGTGCGCATGGGCGTCACCACCGAGACCGCGCCCATCGCCTCGGCCGTGGCGACCAGGCGCGAGACATAGGCCCGCGGATAGCCGGCATGGGCGTCGATGCGGATCAGCCAGCGGCGATCTCCGCCGAACCGCGCGACGGCCAGGTTGATCGCCGCGCTTTGAATGCGGTCGGGATTGGCCAGCAAGCGCACGCGCGGTTCCCGGGCGGCGACCGCCTCGACGATCGACACGCTGGCGTCCGTGCTGCCGCCGTCGGCCACGACGATCAGCGCCTCGCGGGCCGCGGCATCCGCCAGCAGTTGATCCAGGAGGCTCTCCAGGTTCGCCGCCTCGTTGAGGCAGGGAACCACGACCAGTACATCACGTCCGTCGACGGCCATCAGCGCGCGCCTCCCAGGCTGGTCACTAGGCGGCGGCAATCGGCCCAATCCGCCACCAGGTCGGAGAGTGGAATGGCCGAGGTCGCGCGTCGCCGACGGATGTAGTCGTCCACGGTCAGCCCCTCGAAGAAGGCCGGCAGCTCCCGTTCCGGATCAGAAATCAGCACCCCGGCGCCGCGCCGCGCCAGCCAGCGGCCGGTCTCCACCTCGCCCAGCGCGATGGCCGGCACGCCGTTCAGGCCGCCCTCATAGAGGCGATTGGGCAGCAGCCACGAGGAGTTGAGCCCCTCTTCGAAATAGTCGACCGCCCAGGTGAAATGCACGCCGCGATAGAGGTCCGGAAGCTCTTCGGACCGATAGGGGCCGCCAAACCGCAGGCCCGGCGTGCGGTCAACCACCGCGTCGAAGTCGCTCAGGATGTCGTAGGACGGCCGGCCGCGGATCACCACCTCGATCAGTCCGTCGGCGCGTTCGACCAACCGGGTCAGCAGGTCCAGGCTTTTGCGGCAGCGGATCATGCCAAACCACCCGATGCGCCAGGGCGGTCCGGCCGACGCGGCGTCCAAGTCCGGTCGCGCGGGGGCGGCCACGTCCGTCAGCACCTTGTTCTCGACCAGCAGGACGGGCGCGCGACACTCCTGCCGGGGCGCGAAATAGCGCTCGACGAAGGCCGGAGAACTGACGATCACCTGGGCGCAGCGGGTCAGCAGACCCCGCTCGACGGCGCGCAGGACCTTGGACTTGAGCCCCGTTCCCAACAGGGTCCGGTGGATGTCGAGGCATTCATAGACCAGGCTCGCGCCCGGCGCGTGGAGCGCGCGAGCCCAGGCGGCGAGGGCCAGGCATTCCAGATTGCGCGCCAGCACCACGTCCGCGTCCGCGACCTGGGCCTTCAGGCGACCGGCCTTGAGGAGATTGACCGCCACCGCCCCCGCGCGCTGGGCAAGCTGGGCGTTGTGGGTCTGGCCCAGATCGATGGCGGGAATGCCCTCGACCTGGTCGATCGGCGCGTCGGCGCGGCGAAATCCCAGCACGGCCACCTCACAGCCGCCGGCGCGCAGCATGCGCACGCGACGGCGCACCGCCGCGTCGTCGAGATCATGGACGAAATAGGCGACCTTCACGCGGGAGCCTCGCACCCCAGCGGCGTGACCCGGTACATGAACAATCGCCGGCCCCGCGCCTTCCAGTATTCAGCCAGATAGCCGGGCCGCAGCAGGTGCGAGAGCAGCAGCAGAACCTGTCCGACCTCGGCCTGGCTCGTCTTCTCGGTCAACAGCTTGCGGAGCCGGTGCGAGACCGGCAACAGCAGGTTGCCGGCGATCTGTGAGGCCTGTCGGCGATTGGCGAACATCCTGATCGTGGCGAAGAAGGCCGACGCTTCGTCCGAGTTGGAGAAGGTCGAGCGGGCGCCGCTCTGGAACACCCGCCGCAGGGCCGCGATCTCCTGCTCGTTCAGCGTCGCGACCTGCAGTCGGGCGCTGAGCTCCGCCGCCTCGACCATGTCGGCCTCCGCCAGATCCCACAGACCCTTGCGCGCCATGATGCAGGCGCGCTGCAGCAGGGCCGTCAGGCGTTTGCGGCGAGGATCGATGGCGGGATCAGCCTCGATATAGAATTCCATCAGGTCATGGCTGGCGTGTAGGTCGCGGAAGATGACCTGGTTGAACTTGCGCCAAGCGGCTTCCACCTTGTCGGCCCCGACGCTGGCCGCGCGCGGGCCCCGCACGCCGGCATGATGCCGCTGGTGGAAGGCCACGAACGACAGGCCTCGCCCCCGGAAGCGCCGGGTCAGCCGCAGGTTCATCTCGTAGTCCTGCGACCGCGTCAGCCTGACGTCGAAGGGGCCGACGGCCGCGTAGCACCGCCGGCGCACCAACATCGAGCCCTGCCAGATGAAGAAATCCTCCATCAGCCGCACATAGAGGGCGGCGCGATCGCCGGATTCGTAGGAGGTGTTCGGTTCGGTCAGCGGCGACGGCCACTCCCCCTCGAACTTGTCGCAAAGGCCGTAGGTGAAATCGAGGTCGGGGTCGGCGGCCAGGGGCGCATAGAGCCGCTCCAGCGCGTCGGGCGTGGCGATGTCGTCGTCGTCGAAGATCCAGACGGCGTCCTGGCTCGCCCGCGACAGGCCCAGATTGAGCGCCACGGCCTTGCCGCTGTTGTCCTGCCGCAGATAGGTGACGGCGGGACCAAAGCGTTCGACGACCGTCGCGGTGTCGTCGTCGGAGCCATCGTCCACCACCAGAATCTCGGCGGCGGGGCGGCTCTGCGCCACGAGGCTGTCCAGCGCCTCGCCCAGCAGACGGGCGCGGTTGAAGGTGGGCACGATGATGCTGACCGGCAGCGGCGGCGCCGGGCTGTGCGTTGGCGAAATCAAGTCGAGCTCCCAAGGCGTTGGTGCGAAACCGAGCGCCCCCCCGGTGACGACCTCCACGTTCGTGGCGTGGCTTCAGGCCTCCTGTCGGTTGGCGGCCGCGCGGCCGGCCGGACGCGCCGCCCGCCCCAGGGCGCCATACAGCGACGGGCCCAGCAGCCGCCGGGCCACGCGCTTGAGCGTCATGCGCGAGGACGGGGTCTCCACCGCGCCGCGCAGGCGATCGCGGGCGACCTGCCGCTCGCGCATGCGCATCTGATCCTCCAACCGGTCCGGGTAGAGGATGGTCTGGGTCTCGATGCTGAGCACCGGCTTGCGTGAAAGACGCGCGATCTCGACGGCCTGGCGCTCCTCGCTCTCGATGAACAGGGTGGCGTCGAGCCCGGCATAGACCTTGGCCTTGAAGCCGCCGTGGGCTCCTAGCCGGCGGCGCTCCTCGGCGCTGGGCAGGTCCAGCATCCACAGCTTGCCATACTCAATCCCCGCCTCGGCCAGCCATGCCTCGGTCGCGGCTCGGTGCTTCTCCAGCCGGCTGGTCACCAGATGGCCGACCTTCTGGGTCGGGCGCAGGAACGGCCGGGCGTCGCGCAGGAAGGCCTCGTAATGAGGGCCATCATCGTTTTCCACGTCGCTCGGATCGCAGCAGAGCACCCCGTCGATGTCGAGGCAGGCGTCGGCCAGGAACTTGTGGTGCATGACGTTCCACTGGAACATCCGGGGTCGCGGCACGGTCTCCAGGACGATGTCCGCCTCGGGATGCTCGGCCCCCAGGCCGTAGGCCGCGCAGAACAGAACCTTGTCCGAAAGACCCGCCTCGGCCAGCTTTTGACGCGCCTCCAGCATCGATCCGCCGGAGTTGATGCTGTCGTCGATCACCAGGATCCGGCGATATTCGCCCCCATCGACAGTCAAGCTTTGCAATGGCCGCGTTCGACCTTTGGCCAGTATTCTGCCCTGGAGAAAGCCATCGAAATCCGCCAGTGGCAAGTTTAAGGCCAAGCTTAGCATGTTCGCCGGAATAAGGCCGCTGCGCGGTATGCCTACGATAAGGTCGACATCGGGGGGTATTTTCCTGAGGTTACGAGTGATCGTGGCGTTCAAATCCGCGATGGATCGGTAATGCATTGGCGCCTCACTTGACGCGTCATGGCCATAGCGGCCTATGCTGCAACTGCGAACATAGCCGGTTCGAGGTGGCGTGGGTAGCGCCCGCAAGGAAAAGCGAGCGAAGATGGCCCCTTCAAGGCGGGATGATGAAACCGAGCGCGCAAGCCCCCCGGTCGGCGCCCTGAAATCGCGCGCGGTCGGCGGCGCGGCGGTCACCGGGGCCGCCCAGGCCGTGAAGGTCGCCGTCCAGTTCGTCTCCGTGGTGGTGCTGGCAAGGCTGCTGCGCCCCGGGGATTTCGGGCTGTTCGCGATGGTCATGCCCCTGACCGCCTTCGTCATGGTGTTCCAAGACTTGGGCCTGACCCAAGCGGTGATCACCTCGCGCGAGATCACCCGCGAACAGATGAGCGGCCTGTTCTGGATCAATCTGGGAGTCTCGGCGCTGCTGGGCCTGCTGCTGGCCGCGACCGCGCCTCTGCTGGGCCTGTTCTATGGCGAGCCCAAGGTCGTCGGCCTCACGGTGGCCCTGGCGGCGACCGTGATGATCGCCGGGCTGGGGTCGCAGCACTTCGCCCTGTTGGCCCGGGATATGCGCTTCAAGCCCCTGGCGATGATCGACAGCGCCTCGGCCGTCATCGGCCTGGCCACGGCCGTGCTGATCGCCTGGTGGCGGCCCAGTGTCTGGGCCCTGTTCGCGGCGACGACGGCGACGATGTCGGCGGGCATGGTCGGCGCCTGGCTGTTCACCGGCTGGCGTCCAGGCCGGTCCGCGCCGTTCGCCGAGGTGCGCGCCATGCTGCGGCTGGGTGGGGGCGTCACCACTTTCAACATCTCCAATTTCTTCGCCCGAAATCTGGACAACGTGCTGATCGGCCGGGTGGCGGGAGCCGCGCAGCTGGGCCTTTACGACCGGGCTTACAAGCTGCTCCTGCTGCCGCTGCAACAGATCAACAACCCGATCGGCCGGGTCATGGTCCCTATCCTGTCCCGGTTGGTCGACGAGCCGGAGCGCTATCGCCAAGCCTATAGCCGCACCGCCCAGCAGATTCTGCTGATCACGCTGCCTGGCGTGCTTTTCCTGATCTTCACGGCCGATACGCTGATCCCGGCGCTTATGGGCCGTGAGTGGGCTGGGGCCGCGCCGATCTTCACCTGGCTGGGCCTGGCGGCGCTGCCCCAGCCGTTCAGCAACACCCTGGGCTGGCTGTTCGTCAGCCAGCAGCGCACCGGCCAGTTCGCCCGCTGGGGCCTGTTCAACGCTGTGACCAGCATCGCGGCTTTCGTCGTGGGCCTGCCCTGGGGAGCGATCGGTGTCGCGGCCGCCTATGCCCTCAGCGACGTCTGTCTGAGATTGCCGGCCCTGTGGTGGTACGCCGGGCGCGAAGGCCCCGTCCGCACGAAGCAGATCTGGGCTCTAGCCGCGCCGTTCGCGGCGGCCGGCGCGGTCGCCGCGATCCCGCTGGCCGCCCTGCGCCTGACCTCGACAGGCTGGCCGCTGCTGGATCTGGCGATCGCCGCCGCCGTCTCATATCTCGGCGTGGCGAGCGCGCTGCTAGCCTCGTCGACCGGGCGCGGCATCCTAAAGGAAAGCCTGGGCCTCGTCGCGATGGCCGGCCAGCGCCTGGGTCGTCGAAAGCTGGCCTAAGGCCGGATATGTTCTACTGGGCCAACCGCCAGGCCCGCACATAGTCGATGGTCATGGTCGCCGGAAACGGCGTGGTCGCTGTCGGATCGCCGGGCCAGTAGCCGCCGACCGCGAGATTGGCCAGCAGATACATCGGCTTGTGGGCGTCGGTCGGAGTCGGCTTGGCCGCTGTCTGCTTGCCGTCGAGATAGAAACGGATTTCGTCCTTGGTCCACAACATGCCGTAGGTGTGGAACTCCGATGTGTTCACGGGAACGGGGACGGGCACACGGGTGGTGTCGCCCAGCGCCTTGCCGGTCTGCTTGGAGTGGACGCTTTGATAGACGGTGGTCGGTTCATGGCCCAAGGCTTCGACGATGTCGAACTCGGGCGGCCAGCCGCCGTCGGATGGCAATGTCCAGAAGGCGGGCCAAAGTCCCTTTCCACCGGTCCAGCGCGCCCGGATCTCGAAATATCCGTAGAGTTGGGAGAAGCTTCCCTTGGTGGTGATCAGGCCTGAACTGTAACTGACGTCCTTGAGCGGGCTAGTACGGATCGACAGAGGCTGCTTGGCCACCTCGGCGACCACCGCCTGGCGCACCGACGGCGACATCGGCGCCGCGGTGATGGTCAAGACGCYGTCGGCGACGGAGAAGGGCTGCACGCCCAGCCCCAGGAACGCCGGATCGAAATAAAGTTCGCGCTCGCGATTACCGTACAATGACCGATTGGCCACCGTGGTCGGCGTTATGCCGTCGGTCCGATAGGCCGTGCGCCAGCGGGTCGTGTCGAGACCTGCGCCATAGAACTCTTCGCTGAAGCTAGGCGTGAGAGCGAAACCCTCGGGCGGACCGCCAACCGGTTCTTGAGACCATGCGGCGATCGCCGCGGCCGCGCCAGCCAGGACCACCAGCGCCATGCCCACGGCGCGTATTCGTCTAGGGACTGAAGTCATGGCGCTCCAATGCTCAAGCTAAGACGTCCCGACAACAAACCTTCCATCAACAGAAGCAGAAAATCACGCGAAATATATCGATCCAACGATTGTTTCACAATCTCGCCACGTTCGGGCCCGACAAAACCGAGGAATGACAATTATATCATCCCTTACTGCTTAAATTCTCACACGCCGGACTTATAGTCACGGCCTATACATACAGCTAAGCTCTTCGTCTGCGGATCAGCTCTTGATCGCGAACGGCGGGCGGAGCGATGCTGGCGATCGACCGCGCGGTCCTTCGCGCGCGTGAAACCGTCCTCTTCCGTCGAGGCGATATGGCCATCATCAGCCGCATCCGTTCCGAACTCTCAGCTCGCAACCCGCTCGACACCCCCTGGGCCGCCGAAGCCTTGTGCCTGCTCGCCCTGGTCCTGACCTGGACCGCCATTCTGGGCTCGATCAATATCATCCTGCAGCTGGGCGTTCTCGCTCTGCTGGTCTGTATCCGGCCCGCGACCCTGGCGACGACCTTGACTCGCGCCTGGCCGCTGCTGGCCATTCCACTGGTCGCCTGCCTTTCCGTCATCTGGTCGACGGCGCCCGAGATCAGCCTGCGCTACGGCGTCCAGATGCTGCTGACGGCGCTGATCGCCATGTCGGTGGTCGGCGCGCTGTCGACCCGGGCGCTGGTGCGGATCATCTTTCTCAGCGCATTGTTCATCTGCCTGGTCTGCATCGCCGACGGGCGGCGCGGCATTTCGGCGACCGGGCCCGTGCTGATCGGCATATTGGGCTCCAAGAACGCGATGGCCGTGCTGGCCCAGCTGGTCCTGGCCGCGGCCATCGCCGTCGTGGTCGACCGCGAACAGCCCAGGCCGGTGCGGCTGCTGGGCCTGCTAGGCGCGCCCGTCGCCGGCTTCGTGCTGCTGAAGGGAGAGTCGGCCGGCGGTCTGATCACCGCGGCGCTCGGCGTGCTGCTCTTCACCGGCCTGTCCGTGTTCGCCATGCTGAACGTCCGCTGGCGCGCCTTTGCGATTTTCGCGCTGGTCGCCGCCATGATCCCATTGGCGATCGGCTCCTCGATCCTTTTGGAGGAAGCCCAGCACTTCTCGACGACGGTGCTGCACAAGGACCCGGGCCTCACGGGCCGCGACTATCTCTGGGCCCACGCGGACCGCATGATCGCCGAACGCCCGTGGCTCGGCCATGGCTTCCGCTCGGCCTGGCTGGGCGGCGATGCCGACAATATCGGCCTGCTGCGATGGGCGGGCGTCGTCGACGGCAAGGGCTTCCACTTCCACGACACCTATCGCGAATGGGCGGTGGACTTCGGCCTGACCGGCGCGGCTCTGTTCTGCGCGCTGTTCGCCGTCGCCGGGGTCAAGTCCGTCGCGCGGACCATCGTCGCGCCATCGGCTCCCGCCGCCTTCCTGGCGACCATGTTCCTGATCCTGGCCATCCGGGCCAAGGTCGAGAACGTCTTCCTGCCCTTCGCCCCGATGACGGTTCAATTGTTCGTCCTGGCGTTCTCGGGATGGTTGGGCTTGCGCGAGACCGCGGCGATCGAACCGGAAGCCGAGCTAGAGCCCGCCCCCAGCTCACGACTTCACCGCCGCCGTCGGTCCGCGATATCAAGGCCGTTCAGATCGCGGGTCATCGCCCGCTCGTCTCGGATCAATTCAGCCCCAGGAACACACGACGCGTGACGGCGTGGCGCTTCAGCAGCGTTTCCAGCGCCATCGGACCGGCGATCGCCAGCGCCATGCCGACCACGACCAGCGCCGCCAGGTCCGTCACGCCCAGCCGTGTCAGCGCCAGGCGCGAACCGGCCGCGAAGAAGATGTGGAAAAGGAAGATCGCGAACGAGGAATCGCCGATGCGCGCGAGCCAGCTGCTGCTGGGCCAGTCGTTGGGAATGTAGCGCAGCAGCAGCAAGGACGCGCCGCCGCCCACCAGCGGGGAAAGCAGGTGAACACGGCCCACGCTTTGGGCGTGCGGCAAGGTCAGCACTTTCCAGGCATGGAGCGCGAAGGCGCAGATCAGGATCGCGGCGACCATCCACGGAACCCCGCGCGCGTCCATCGGCTTGAAGCGGCGAGCGGCCAGGCCGAGCAGGAAATAGGGCGCCAGATAAAGCGCCCCGCCGATCGACAGAAAAGTGACCGCCTCGAACTGGGTGGCCAGCAGATAGGCGGTCACCGCCGCCACGACGACACCCGCCGGACGACGCAGCAGTCCCAGCCCCTCGAGCACGGCGATCCCGACGAAGATCAACGCCATCGCCTGCAGGAACCAGAAGATCTCGTAGGAGAAGACGTAGATCCGCCAGATCTCCGGCAGCCGCCGGATGAGCGCGCCGTCCAGGGCGTTCCAGGTCAGGAAGAACAGGGTCGAGGCCGTCGCCAGCGGCAGCAGCAATCGCCGCGCCTTGCCCCTCAGGAACGGCAGCAACCGGCCGCGCTCCGTCGGCCGCAGCGCGTAGACATAGCCCGACAGGAAGCCAAAGATCGGCATGCGGATGTAGAGCAGCAGGTCCAGTCCCTTGCGGATCCATCCGTCGTCCGGGACCCGCAGGCCGTCATGGGCGTTGCCGCCGATGACGTGGAACAGGACCAACAGCAGGCAGGCCAGGCCGCGCATGACCTGGATACGGTCACGTTCGGCGGTCGCGACCGCGCGCGTGGCCAGCGGCGCCTGATCCAGCGCGACCTCGCTCATGGCGCGCCGACAATGGCTTCGAGGAATTCGCCGTAGCAGGCCTCGGGCGAAAAGCTGCGACGCACGCGATCGAGCGCGGCTTCGCCCAGGGCGACACGCCGGGCGGCGCTCGCCAGCAGTTCGACCACATGGGCGGCGAACAGTTCGGGATCGTCGGCCCGCAGGACGCAGGATCGCAGCAAATCCTCCACACCCTGCAGGCTGACCGAGGTCGCGACCACGGCCTTGCCGCGCCCCAGCGCCTCGATCACCTTGATCTTCAGCCCCGACCCCGTCGTCAGCGGCGACACCACGACCGCGGCGCGAGCGTAAAGCGGATCGAGGTCCGGCACTGGTCCCAGCATCCGCACCCCGGGCGGAACGACGTCGAAGGCTCGGCTGACATTGCCGGCGACCATCAGCATCGCCTCGGGTTGCTCCGCCCTGACGGCCGGCCAGACCTTGTCGAAGAACCACCGCAAGCCGACGACATTGGGCGCGGTGTTGCTGCCGACGAACAGCAAGAGCGGCGCCTCGCCGGGGCTGGCGGCGTCGACTGGCGCGGTGGCCAGCGGCGCGACGATCACTCTCTGGTCGGGATTGGCGGCGCTGACCGCCTTCGCTTCGGCCTCCTGGATGGCGACCACGGCGTCGGCCTGGGACAGCAGTTCGAACTCCCGTTCCGGATCCAGCGTGGCGACCGAGTCCGTCGCGCCCGCGGCGGCGAACGACGCCGTCCGGTTGGAGAACAGATCGTGCATGACCACGAAGCAGGGCGCGCCTGGCGTCAGGGCGTAGGGGGCCAGCGGCGTCAGGAAGGCGTAGTCGGCCAGGATGGCTCGCGCACCCCGCGCGCGCTCGGCGACATAGAGCCTGTCGACATCGGCCGCCGCCGCGCTGACGGCGTAGGGCGCAGGCTTGACCCACCCGCTGGGCTTCAGTTTCAGCTTGGCCAGCAGACGCTCCAACATCGTCAACAGCGCCGCGCCCAGGACGGCTGGGTCTTGGGCGATCAGCAGGTCGCCGATCCGCCACCCGCCGCGCACCCGCACCCGATCGAACACGGCCATCTCCGAGGTCAGCCGCATCCAAGGCCAGCGGCCGAACGTCCCGGGACTAGGCCCGAGGAACTCCACCGACAGTCCGCGCGCCTTGAGCGCCCGGCACAGGCTCAGCAGATAGGTCGAGCTTCCATTGGTGGGCCCGATCACCCTTTGGCGCGACAACACCACGACCCGCCCGGCCGCCGAGGTCCGGCGCGGCGTCGCGGGGCCACGCGTCAGCGCCGCTAAACGGTCGCCGACCACGATGTTCAACAGGGCCGCGCTGCCTGGCGAGCGCAGGCTGGTCCGCAGGGCCTCCAGCACCGCGCCGCGCTTAAGATCGGCGACGATCTGGATAAAGCCCCGCGCGGCCGTGATGCTCCGCTCACGAACGGTCAGGGCGGCGTCCAGCGCCGGCGACGCCTCGACGTCGGCGCGATAGCGTGCGGCGTTGGCCGCCATCGCCTCCAGTCGCGCCTCGTCCAGCCGGTGCGAGATCGAGACGCGGTGCTTGCGGTAGAAATAGGTCAGGTCCGGATACGCCCTCAGACGCAGCCCCCGGGCCATCGCCCGCGCCAGCAGGTCGTAGTCCTCGCCGACGGGCAGCGCCTCGTCATAGGAGACCGCCGCGACCCGCAGGGCCTCGCGCCGAATCAGCGGCTTGGTGAAGCCCAGCACCGGCTCCTGTCCGAACAATCGGTTGGATCGCACGAAGGCGGGCAGGTCGATCCAACGGGGCGCGCCGCCTAGCATCCGAGACAGCAGGGCGCGCGGCGGCGCCGCCTCATCCTCGGAAAAGATCAGCAAGTCATCGACCGCGATGTCCGCGCCGTCGGCCTGGGCCTTGGTCAGCAGGGTCTTCAGGCGTTCGGGATGGATCAGGTCGTCGCTGTCGACCACCGCCACCCAATCACCCCGCGCGACGGCCAGGGCCGCGTTGCGCGCCGCGCCCGCCCCGCCGCTGCGAGCACGCTCCAGAAGGCGGATCCGGGGATCCGAGGCGGCCAGGCGCCGAACGATGGCCACGCTGTCGTCCTGTGAGCCATCATCAACGACGATGACCTCCAGGTCCCTCAGGGTCTGGCGCTGGATCGAGGCCAGAGCGTCGGCGATGAATGCCGAGCCGTTGTGGTTGGCCATCAAAACGCTGACGCGCGGCGCGCGCGGCACAGCCGCCCCGGCGGAGCCGAGCCGGGGCTCTTCGACGAGTTCGATCACCGCTTTAGGCTCCCCACCCGACCTGCGCGCCTTTGCCGCTGTTGAGGAACGGCGCCGAGACCTTCCACGTAATGACTTTGTGGATTAGACATTCAGGCATCCGATCTCTGACGCCTTGGGTTGAGCCAGGCCTCCAAGGTCGGATCGAAATGGGAAGCCGGGATCATGGTCTTGAGGCAGAAGATACCGAACTATACCGGCCCGGGCCCCGTCGCGGCGCAACGCCTCGACGCCGCTCCCGCCGTCAGCGAGAAGCCCAAGCCGCGCTGGTCGAAGCGCCAGACCCTGGCGTTCATCATCGCCTTCAACGTGGTGGGCTGGACCGCGGCGTGGTTGGTGCTCAAGCCTCATTGAGCCACGCTCCGCGCGGCGGGCCCAAAGCCTAGCCATTGGCGTAGTACCCCTTGAACTGGCCATAATAGAAGGCCGGGTCGCCGTAGCCGAACCGCTGCTGCCGGCGGAAATCCACCTGGGTCAAGGCCAGGCCGGCGATCGTCGCGCCCGACTGCTCCAGATAGCGCAGGCCCTCGTCCACGGCGTTGGTCGATGTCTTGCGCCACCGCGCCACGTGCAGGACGACATCCGCCTTGGCCGCCAGCACGCGCGTGTCCGCCACCGCCAGAACGGGAGCCGTATCGAGCAGGACGAGATCGAAGCGGGCAGACAGGGTCGACAGCAACCGATCCATGGCCGGGTGCGAAAACACATCCTGGTGGACCGTCTGGCGGTGGGCGGTAGGCAGCAGCATGGCGCCCGAGACGTCCGCCAACAGGGCTTGGTCGAGTCCGCAGGCGCCCGACAGCACCTCAAGCAGCCCGACATCGGGTTCACGGCCCAGCAGCTGATTGAGGCTGCGGCGGCGAAGATCGCAATCGACCAGCACGACCTTCAGGCCAGCCTGGGCCGCGCTGCGCGCCATGCAGACGCCGACCGTGGTCTTGCCCTCTCCCGGCAGGGACGAGGTCACGGCGACGATCCGCACCTCGCCGAACTCGCCGTGCAACAGGACCGCGCGCAGCGTGCGGAAGGATTCGGCGAACACCGACATCGGTCTGGCCAGCACATGGGCGGCCGGCGCCATGTCGCGGTCGCGGCGGCTCGACACCGAACGCAGCAGCGGCACCGAGCCGAGCGCCGTCAGGTTCAGCTTCCGCTCGACGTCGGCCGCCGTGGCCAGGCTGTCGTCCATCGCCTCGGCCAGCAGGACCGCGCCGATCCCCAGGACCAGGGCCAGCACCACGCCCAGCGAGACATTGATCGGTACGTTGGGCGAGCTGGGCATGCTCGACGCCCGCGCCCGCGAGACCAGTTCGGCGTCGGAATCCTGCAGCGCCGCCTGAGACGAGGTCTCGCGATAGCGGGCCAGGAGCGACTCATAGTCCGCGCGGGCCACCTGGGCGTCGCGTTCGAGCCGGTTGAGCGAAACGCTGGCGGCGTTGACGCCCGCCAGGCCCCCGCGGGCCGCGCCGAGGCTGCCCACGAGCGAGCTCGTCCGCTGCCGCGCCACCTGAGCCTTGGCCTCGAGGTTCGACATCACCCGATGGATTTCATCCTCGATCTGCCGGTCGATGTCGCCCAGCTCCCGCTGCGCCTTGAGCAGGTCGGGGTGGCGGGGGCCATAGCGGCCCCGAAGATCGGCGACGGTCGCGCTGACCCCCGCCCGTTGCTCGCGCAGCTTTTGGATGACCTGAGAATCCAGGGCCTCGCCCACGTCATCGCCCCGCGAACCGCGCGCCAGTTGATTGCGCGCGGTGTCGAGGCGCGCCTGCTCGGTGGCCTCCTCGGCCCGCGCCGTGGCCAGTTGCTGGTTGTAGCTGGAGATCTCCTGCTCGGCCAAGGTCGCGCCCTGGGCGCTGAGCAGGTTGTTGCGCGCCCGATAGGCGGCGACGGCGGCTTCCTTGGCGGCCAGCTCCGGCTCAAGCTCCGCCAACCGCCGCTGCAGCCAATGGTTGGCCTTGGTGGTGGTCGACATCTTCGCCTCGGATCGCGAGTTCAGATATTCCTCGGCGAAGGTGTTGGCGATCAGGGCGGCCTTCTTGGCGTCCCGAGAGGCGAAGCCCACATCGACGATATAGGTCAGGCCCGACCGCCGGATATTCAGTCCGCGCTGCACGGCGCCGATGGCCGCGCCGCGGCCCCGGGTTTCAAGCTGTTCGCGGCTGGCCAGCGGCTGCTCCGGCTCCCCGAGCCCGAGGCTGGCGAGCCAGCGGTCCAGCTGCGAGGGTTCGCGCAGGGAGGCGTTGAACTCTGGATCCTTCTGCAACTGCAGCCGGTCGGTGACCCGCTGGGCCAGCTCGCGCGACTGCAAGACCTCGACCTCGGTGTCGATCGCCGCGGATTCCGCCGGCAGATCGGGCACCACCGACTGGGAGGCGATAACCTGCTCTGGACGCGGATTGAACATGATCTGCGACTTGGCGGAGAACAGGCGCGGCGCGATCAAGGTCAGGATCAGGGCGGCCAGCAGCACGATCGTGGCCACGGCGATGAACGTCCGCAGCCGGCGCTGAAATGTCCGCCACAGCTTGCGCGGATCGATGACCTCGGAAACCGTCCTGGGCGTCTCATGGGTCCCGCCGCGCGAGGCGCCGGGAGCGATGAAGGACGGGCCTTGAGTGGCTATCGTCATGCATTCACTTCGCGATGGTTTGATTCAAACGAGCGGCGGTCGACGGTCGCGATGTCGACGGGGCCGTTCTGGATTTCGCCGCCAGACGTCCGACGGAGCGGAGCCAAGCCTGTTCGGCGAGCCGGGCGACCAGATAGGAGCCGACCTCCCAGGAGGTGAAGGTGCGCAAGGCGCCGATCACGTCGCGCGCCTTCACCGCGTTGATCATCAATCGCCACTGAAGCCGGCTGTCGACACTGGCGGCATGCTGGCGAAGGGCCCGCCGCTCACCCGCGCTCAGGGCCCTCAGGGCCGCCAATCCTCGATCGCAATCGCGCAGACGGCGCAGATCGTCCTCGGAATGGCTCCCGCTCAGCGAGCCGGCCCGCTCCACGGCGACATAGCCGCGCGGCGGCAACAGGACCATCCGCGCGCCCCGCACCAGGGCGCGGGCGTAGAATTCGTAGTCCTCTCCCAGCCTCAGCCGCTCGTCATAGATAAGACCGTGCTGGCGCAGGAACGCCGTGCGCATCAGCGGCTTAATGAAGCCCAGTTCCTGGCGCGGCCTGCCCTGCCGGCTGACATTGCCCAACACGAACGCCTCGAAGTCGATCCGCCGCGGATTGTTGACGGGCGTGGACGGGTGACGGATCGCGGTCGGCGAATTTTCCTGGGTCCGGATCAGCTCGTCGGCCACGAGGTCCGCGTCGCCGACATCGGCCAGCAGCCGGGCGATGCGCCCCGGGAGGAAATAGTCGTCGGCGTCCAGCACGCAGACCCAGGCCGCCGTGGTCAGGTCCAGGGCCCGATTGCGCGCGGCGGCCGGACCGTGGTTGGACGGCTGGCGCAGGATCACCACGCGCCCGCTGCCATCGTCACAGGCCGTCGCCGTCGCGATCGTGTTGTCTTCCGAGGCGTCGTCGATGACATAGACCTCGGAGACCCCCGGCTGCTGCAAGGCCGAGCGGATCGCCCGGCCAATCGTCGCCTGGGCGTTATAGGCGGCGACGATCACGCAGACGTCCCCCTGGGGCAAGGGCATGGGACGCGCCATTAGGCCACCGCCGCGATGGCCGCGACCTCCTCCGGGACCCGCTTTTGAGGCCGCCCGACCCCCACATAGGCGAACCCTTGCTCGGCCATGTCCTCGGGGCGGTAGATGTTGCGCAGGTCGATCACCACGGGCCGCCGCAGCAATCCCTTGACCCGTTCCAAGTCAAGCGCCCGGAACTGATCCCATTCGGTGACGATCACCACCGCGTCGGCCCCTTCAACGGCCTCATAGGGCCCAGGACGGAAATCGACGCCAGAGACCAGGCGGCCGGCTTCGCGCATGCCCTCCGGATCATAGGCCTGGATCCGCGCGCCCAGCGCCTGGAGACCGGCGATGATCTCCAGCGCCGGGGCGTCGCGCATGTCGTCGGTGTTGGGCTTGAAGGTCAGGCCCAGCAGGGCGATCGTCCGGCCGCGCATGTCGCCGTCGAGCGCACGGACCACCTTGCCGACCATGGCCTTCTTGCGGTCGTCGTTGACCGCCACCGTAGTCTCGATCAGCCGGATCGGCGCGCCATGGTCGCTGGCGGTGCGGACCAAGGCGATGGTGTCCTTTGGAAAGCACGATCCGCCATAGCCGGGACCGGCGTTGAGAAACTTGCCGCCAATCCGCTTGTCCAGGCCGATGCCCCTGGCCACCTGCTGCACGTCGGCCCCGACCACTTCGCACAGGTCGGCCATCTCATTGATGAAGGTGATCTTCATCGCCAGGAAGGCGTTGGCCGCGTACTTGATCAGCTCGCTGGTCCGACGACCGGTGAAGACCACCGGCGTCTCGTTGAGGAACAGCGGGCGATAGAGTTCGCGCATCAGGTCCTCGGCGCGACGGTCGTCGCAGCCGAYCACCACGCGGTCAGGACGCTTGAAGTCCTCGATGGCCGCGCCTTCGCGCAGGAACTCCGGATTGGAGACCACCGCGAAGTCCGCCTCGGGCCGCGCCCGCTTGATGATGGCCTCGACCTCATCGCCGGTGCCCACCGGCACGGTCGACTTGGTGACGATGACGGTGAAGCCGTCGATCAGGCCGGCGATCTCCTCGGCGGCGGCGTAGACATGGGACAGGTCCGCATGGCCGTCGCCGCGCCGCGACGGCGTGCCGACGGCGATGAACACCGCGTCGGCTTGCCTGACCGCGTCGGCCGGATCGCTCGTGAAAGCGAGCCGCCCTTCGCGGACATTGCGCATCGCCAGTTCGTCGAGACCCGGCTCGAAGATCGGCATGTCGCCCGCCATCAACCGCCGTATCTTGTCCGCGTCGCGGTCCACGCAAACGACCTCATGGCCGAAATCGGCGAAACAGGCCCCGGACACCAAGCCGACGTAGCCGGCGCCGATCATTGCAACTCGCATGACCATGATCCTTCAAAGCGGAGTGAAACATTGGGCGGGACACGGCCGGCCGAAACCGCCGCGAACCGCGCCTCAATAGGAGCCTTGGCCCTTGAGGACGGCGGGCACGGTCCAGACGATGATGAAGACATCGCGGCTCAGCGACTTACGCCGCGCATAGATGACGTCGCACGCCACTCGGCGGCGGTAGGAGACGTCGTTGCGGCCGCTGATCTGCCATAGGCCGGTGATCCCCGGACGCACCGCGCAATAGGAGGCGAAACGGCGGCCATAGCGCGCGACCTCGGCCTGGACGATCGGACGCGGCCCGACGATGCTCATCTCGCCAAGCAGCACGTTGATTAGCTGTGGCAGCTCATCGAGGCTGGACCGGCGCAGGAAGGATCCCAGGGGCGTGACACGCGGATCGTCCCGCAGCTTGTGGTCCAGCAGCCATTCCTGACGCGCCGATTCATCGACCGCCAGCAGCCTGGCCAGACGCTCCTCGGCGTCCACGACCATGCTGCGAAATTTCAAACAACCGAACGGCCGGCCATCGCGCCCGATGCGCCGATGGCTGAACAGCACAGGGCCCCCGTCGGCGAGCTTGATCGCGATCGCGATCGTCGCCAGCAACGGGGTGATGAAAATCAGCGCCAGCAACGCCACGGCGATGTCGAGACATCGAGAAACCACCTCGCTGATCCGAGGCAAACTCATGCTCACTGAGGTGACTTGAGTCATACCAATGTTCACCGCACGACCTCCGATGCACAAGCAATCATCAAACCTCTTTGATGATTGCTAGATAAATCTGGGCCCACCCTAATATTTATAGAGAATTGAGAGACGATATAGTCTTGGACTATCGCAATGCAGCATTTGCGCCGCATCGCCTTTCGCTCTCCCTGCGCCTCCCCGCGCGATGACCGAGATCGACTCCTCTTAACCGTTGCCTTCGACCACAAGATCGAATCCGGAAAGATGTCGCGGCCTCACATCATGCACATAGCGTTCGCCAGTGCTGTATAGTCAAGTCTTATTCTGACGCTATCAAGCACATACCCATCCAAATCGAGCAAGCTGCACTATGAGCAGAACCTTCGATTTTTACCCTGCTGCGTGAATACAAGGCGCCAAATCGACGCAGGAAACAAGCTTGGCCTGATAAAAAAATGTGCTGCATCCGACACAAAATTCCGCCGAGAGATCAAGAT